>JBFGPT010000238.1:0-3489 GCA_041564575.1 Gammaproteobacteria bacterium
ACGGCGCCAGCCCGGATCCCGGCACCAGTTTTGCCCCCTACCGGCTCTACAACATCGGTAATCACAACCCGGCCGAGTTGATGTATTTTATCGAGGTCATCGAGAAATACACCGGCCGGGAGGCCATCAAGAATTTCCTGCCCATGCAACCCGGTGATGTTCCGGCGACCTGGGCCGACGTTGAGGATCTGAAAAATGACGTCGGCTACTCGCCCGGCACGCCGATAGAGCAGGGTATTGAAAAATTCATCAACTGGTACAAGGACTATTACAAGGTAAGTTAATGACACATCAGCGCAAGATTTCAGTGGTGGGACTGGGTTATGTCGGCCTGCCGGTGGCCGTGGCCTTTGGCAAGCAGGACAGGGTTATCGGCTTTGATGTGAATGAACGGCGTATCCGCGAACTTGAATCAGGCGTCGATCACACCCACGAGGTGAGTAACAAAGACCTGCAATCCGCTGACATTCTGTTTACCGCCAGTGCCGCCGAACTGAAACAGGCGGATTTTCATATTGTCGCCGTGCCGACCCCGATCAACGAGGCCAAAAACCCTGACCTGACACCGGTGATCGCCGCATCCCGGACGGTTGGCGGCCAGTTGAAAAAAGGCGATATCATTGTATACGAATCGACTGTCTACCCGGGCGCCACCGAGGAAGACTGCGTACCGATACTGGAAGCGGAATCCGGCCTCGTGTGCGGCCGGGATTTTTTCGTCGGCTATTCCCCGGAACGCATAAATCCCGGTGACAAGGAACACACCTTTACCACCATCACCAAGATCGTCTCGGGCCAGAACGAGAAAATTCTCGAAATCGTCGCGGCCGTCTATGAATCGGTCGTAAAGGCGGGCGTACACCGCGCATCGTCCATCCGCGTCGCCGAGGCCGCCAAGGTCATTGAGAATACCCAGCGTGATCTGAACATCGCCCTGATGAACGAACTGGCCCTGATCTTCAACCGCATGGGTATCGATACACTGGATGTGCTGGAGGCGGCGGGCACCAAGTGGAATTTTCTGCCATTCCGGCCCGGCCTGGTCGGCGGCCACTGTATCGGTGTCGATCCCTATTACCTGACGCACAAGGCCTCGATGCTGGGTTATATCCCGCAGGTGATCCTGTCGGGCCGCAGCATCAACGACGGCATGGGATCGTTTATCGCCGGACAGGTCATCAAGGCGCTGGTGCGCCGCGGCCTGAATGTCCGTGACTGCAATATCACCGTCCTCGGCCTGACCTTCAAGGAAAACGTTCCGGACCTGCGCAATACGCGTGTGACTGACATCATCGTTGAACTGGAAAGTTACGGTGTCAGCTTGCAAATCCACGATGCCGAGGCCTCAAACGAGGAGGCCCGCGAGGAGTATGGCATCGAGTTGACGCCGACGGATCGCCTGCAACCCGCCCAGGCGGTGATACTCGCCGTCCCGCACAGGAAATACATCGAGGATGGCTGGAAGTTTATCGAGTCCTTGCTGGCGGACGAAACCGGCGGCATTGTGTTCGACGTCAAATCCGTACTGCCGCGCGAGGCAAAACCGGACGCCATAGACTTATTCAGACTGTAAATAAAGGGGCGGTACAAGAACCATGAAAGTCACCATGATAGGCACGGGTTATGTGGGCCTCGTCTCCGGGGCCTGCTTTGCCGAATTCGGCGCGGATGTCACTTGCCTGGACATCGATACGGACAAGATCGACCGTCTGAAAAGGGGCGAGGTCCCGATTTACGAACCAGGCCTCGACGAACTGGTGGAAAAAAACGTCAGGGATCAGCGCCTGTCGTTCACCACGGACTACGCTGAGGTCATCGGGCAGAGTGACCTGGTGTTCATCGCCGTCGGCACACCGTCGCGCCGCGGCGAGGGATACGCGGACCTGAGTTATGTGTACCAGGCCGCCAGGGATATTGCCCCGCATCTTGAGGGCTATACGGTCATCGTCGATAAATCCACCGTGCCGGTCGGCACGGCCCGCAACGTCAAGCGCATCATCGCCGAGGAAAACCCCGGGGCGGATTTTGACGTGGCGTCCAACCCGGAATTCCTGCGTGAGGGCGCGGCGATCTCCGATTTTCTGCGGCCGGACCGCGTGGTGATTGGCGTCGAGTCCGAGCGCGCAAAAGAACAGTTGCATGAACTTTACCGGCCCCTGAACCTGATCGAGACGCCAATCCTGACCACCGGCCTTGAGAGCGCGGAACTCATCAAGTATGCCTCGAACGCCTTTCTCGCGACCAAGATCAGTTTTATCAACGAGATGTCGATGTTATGCGAGGCGGTCGGGGCGGACGTGCATGCCGTTTCCAGGGGTATGGGGCTGGACGGCCGTATCGGCCGCAAGTTCCTGCACCCGGGACCCGGTTTTGGCGGTTCCTGTTTTCCCAAGGATACCAAGGCACTGGTGCGGATCGCCCAGGAGCACGGCACTTCGAGCCGTATCGTGGAAGCCGTGATCGAGGTCAACGAGGCACAGAAGGCGCGCATGATCACCAAGATCCGTGCGGCACTGGGCGGTAGTGAATCCGGCAAGCGCCTGGCAGTGCTGGGGCTGACCTTCAAGCCGGAAACCGACGACATGCGCGATGCGCCTTCGCTGGCGATCCTGCCCAAGCTGATCGAGAATGGCGCCAGCGTCCGCGCCCACGACCCGCAGGGGGTGCACGAGGCGAAATCCATGCTGCCGGAGAGCGTGGTCTTTTGCGACAATATCTACGAGACTTTCGCCGATGCGGATGCCGTGATACTTATGACGGAATGGAACGCCTACCGCGGCCTGGATCTCAGGCGTATCCTGGAAACGATGGCCGGTGAAACCTTTATCGATCTCAGGAATGTCTACGAGCCGGGCCTGATGCAGGAGATCGGCTTTAATTACACATGTGTTGGAAGATAACTCAAACGGGTAACAAAAGATGAGCACGACAGAAAAGAAAATTACCAATGAACATACGGTCTGGCATGAACACACCGTCACACGCGCGGAACGCGAGGCCCTGAATCAGCACAAGGGGGCCATCGTCTGGTTCACCGGCCTGTCTGGCGCGGGCAAGTCTACCCTGGCCAATGCCCTGGAAGATCGCCTGAACAACATGGGCCTGCGCACCTACGTGCTCGACGGCGACAATATCCGCAACGGCCTGAACAAGGACCTGGGTTTTTCCGACGCGGACCGCGTGGAAAATATCCGCCGCATCGGTGAGGTGGCCAAGCTCATGCTCGATGCGGGTATCATCGTCATGACCGCGTTTATTTCACCGTTCAGGGCCGATCGCGATATCGTCCGTAACCTGGTCGGGGAAGGTGAATTCATCGAGGTCTATACCGAGTCCGAACTGGACATCTGCGAGGCGCGCGATCAGAAAGGCCTGTATAAAAAGGCCAGGGCCGGCGAGATCCCGGAATTCACCGGCATCTCGTCACCCTACGAGGCGCCGGAAAACCCCGAGATCACCATCAATACGGATGATCGGGAAATACCGGAT
>JBFGPT010000239.1:0-3488 GCA_041564575.1 Gammaproteobacteria bacterium
GGATGTCGGTAACATTGAGTGATATCGCGTTATTGAACTTGTCACCAACCTCGCGGATATAGGCCTCCACCGCGAATTCACGGCGGGCACTGGCGAGGGCGTTATTTGCCGGGTTCAGGGCCAGGCCGGCATCGGCCAGTTTCAACGCGGCCTCGTAGTCCTTGGCATTAAAACGGCTCTGCGCCAGCGCTCCATAACTCCGCGACAGCAAGGCCGGTGCCTCGGTGGTGATAAACGGATCGTCGGCCGGCAGGTCGACTTTTAACTGATCGAAGATCTTGTTGGCCTCGGCGATCTTGTTGGCATCGGTTTGCGCCTTGAAGTCGTCCTTCAGACCGGCGACGCGTATTTCACGTTCAAACTCGGCCTTGGCCTCGGCGATGGCCTGGCGAGTATCCTGCAGGCTGGCGTTACCCGGCGCATAGCGTTCACCCCGGGTGACGACGTCGTTGGCCACGTCATAACGTTCCTCGGCCAGGATGCGGGATGCTTCATCGGTATAAATTTTTGCAATCGTGCCGCGCAGTTCATCCAGCCTGGGAGTGATGTTGCTGTCCTCCAGCGCCAGGCTGTCGAGTTCCTGCACGTTGGCCAGCAGCCGGGCTTCCCACTCCGCGTCGGCCAAGTTCGGTTCGGCCACCAGTTGCTGGATATTGCCGACGTCGGTGTCGGCGATTTCCTGGATCGCGGCCATGCGCTCGGCACCACTCAGGTGGGCCAGCTTGACCTGGGAGAGTTCACGGCCCAGTTGCAAGGCACTCAGCAGTTCACCGTAATCGGCCGCCAGCGATTCGGCATCACTGCGCGTGCCGGTAGCCAGGATATTATCAAGACGCTGGTTGACCAGGCCGCGCGCCGTGTTGGAAAGATTGCTGAGGACGTACGCATCGGGCGCCAGGTTGGCGAGTTCCTTGATATTGTCCTGGTGGGTTTTCAGGTCTTCCAGCGAGGCTATCTGCCCCTCGACGGACTCGAGGTCCTGGCGCAGTTCGGCGATGCGTTTGGCCTTTTCGATCCGGGTTTTCGCATCCTGCAGCAGCACGTCATCCGGCGCGGTCTCCAGCCCCGAGGCGATCAGGCCCAGGGCCGCGTCCAGTTCGCCGCGCTCGAAGGCCTGTTCAGCCAGCAAGCGGTAGGCATTGCTGGGCCTGGGATCGGCCAGCAAGGGGTGATCGGGATCGATGCGATTCTTGATGGTCAGCAGGATATTTTTCGAGTCGTCGATCAGGTTCGGGTCTTTCAGGGCCGTGGTGAATTCGGTGTAGAGGTCGCTCAGTACCAGTTTTCTGGCCGAGGCGACGGCATTGACCTGATCGGACAGGAACTGGGTATCCGGATAGATCCTTCCGATCTCTTTCAGGGTGCCGTCCGCCTCGATAAAGCTGTAGTTTTCATTGCCGGTATCGATCTGCCGGTTGATCATATCGCTGTAATATTTTTGTATGGCATCCCTGGCCTCGGTGGTAATGGTCAACTGGTTGGACGTATCCAGTGCCCCGATCTCGGTGAGTTTCGCGGCAATTGTTTGCGCATCGCCGGTATTGATCTGGGTGATGATCTCGTTGATTTCCTGTTTCTCGATGTAATTCATGACGGGCGCGATGGAACCCAGGCCGATGATGACGAACAGCAGGGCGGCGACCGTGAGCGGGCTCTTGTACCAGATATAACGGGCCTCGAGTTCCTCGATGAATTCGTCCACCGTCTGGCTGCGGTCCTTGCGCTCGTAGGCGAGGGCGCGGCGCAGGGCGCGGTTCTGTTTTTTCTTCAGGCCCTTGACCGGGGCCGGCACCAGGCCGTTTTCGCGGGCAGTGTTGGCCGGCAGCTTGTTGAAGGGGTGCTTGCCGGTCAGTAACTCGTAGGCGACGCAGCCGAGGGCGTAGGTATCATCCCGGGTATCGGGTTCCTCACCCTCCAGCATTTCCAGCGAGGCATAGGCCGGCGTCAGGGCGCCGAGCTTGCCCGGGTCGAACAGGGTTTTTTCCGCTTCCCCCGTGACCGGGTTCTTGACCGCGCGGGCGATACCGAAGTCCAGGGTCTTGACCGTGCCGTCCTTGCACAGGAAGGCGTTGCCGGGTTTGAAATCGGAATGTACCAGGCGGCGTTCATGGGCGTAGGAGAGGGCGGCGCCGAGCTGGCGGATAATTTTAAAGGCCTCGTCGAAGGGTAGTCCGCCGCGTTTTTTGACTTCTTTCTTGATGAACGTATTGAGCGGCTGGCCCTCCATCAACTCCATGGTGATGTACACCGGGGTGCCGGGACCGCCGACGCGGTCGAAGTCGTAGACGGTGGCGATATTCGGATGCGCGAGTTTCTGCTGGCGGCTGGATTCACGCTGCAAGGAGATAAAGGCCTCCGGATGTGACTTGAAATCCTCGTTCAGGAGCTTGATGGCGACGTAGGGGTTCTTGTCACGGGCTTCCTGCTTCAGAAGATCGATGCCCTTGAAGACCTTACCCATACCGCCGATACCGAGCACGTCGAGCAACTTGAAACGCTGCTTGATGACGCCGCCGGTGGTGAGTTCGCCGGTATGACCCTGCTGCTGCGAGGGGTCCGACCATTCGGTCCCCGCGGGTCCCGTGCCGGAAGTGATGTTGGAAATCGATTCCTGTTCGGTCATGAGATCGAAATCGACGCCTGTCCCCGACGAGGTATCCGTGGAGTTGCGCATCTCGGAGGCGATATGCTCGCGTTCGGCATCGGTCAATTCGGCTTCCGCCTCGGTGACCACTGTTTTTTCATGGACCGTGCCCGCCGGGGATGCATCACCGGCCGCGGCTTCCTGATCGGAAAAATTGTCTTCCTGGGCGAAAACGGTTGAATCACCGGCGCTGTCGGAACCGGATTCCGTTTGTGGTGCGTTGGCCCTGCGGAACTGGTTGATCTTGCGTTTCAAATCCGCATAGGCTTTATCATCGATGGTCTTGTTCTCATGCGCGCTGTCCAGGTGAACAAGTAATTGTGCGGCATGAGCGGGATTTTTTTCCAGCAGGATGTCAACCTGCTTGGACAGGGCTTCCAGGCTGATCTTGCCCTGGCCCAGGGCTTCAAGTGCTGTATTGAAATCTGCCACGCTAGCTCCTCACATCAATTTCGGTTATTCAGGTTACGTCTATCACGATGGCGGTGACATTATCACCGGCACCGCGTTCCAAAGTCAGGTCTATCAGGATCTCGCAGGTTTCACGGGTATCCGTCTCGTCATCCAGGATGTCCTCAATCTCGAAATCCACCAGGTGCTTGGTCAGCCCATCGCTGCACAGCAGGTAACGGTCGCCGCTTTGCATGGTTTGGATATCCATGTCGAGATACAGGTCATCGGTGGCGCCAACGGCGCGCGTAATCATGTTGCCATGCGGATGCACCGCGGCTTCCTCGCGGCTGATCAGGCCCTGCTCAACATACAGTTCGACCTGCGAGTGGTCCGTCGTCATCTGCCGCAGGCTGCCGTCGCGCATGCGATACAGACGGCTGTCGCCGGCCCA
>JBFGPT010000240.1:0-3482 GCA_041564575.1 Gammaproteobacteria bacterium
GCAAATGCCCATTCGGAACAGCCTGCCGTCGCCATGCATGGATCCTGTTGCGGTGGATCAGGATTGTGCCGGCAACTGATCAGGAACAGGTTATCCAACAGTAATTGCATGCCGTATTTATCCGGTTGCAGGAACTCCTGTTTGTCGATGACACCGGTATCGAACATCCCCTGGATCGCCTCCGGCCGCCAGCGCAGGCAGATGCGGTCACTGTTTAGGTCCAGGACCTGCAGGGTGGGCTGGTTGTCCTGGTATGAGGCGCGCACGACGAATTTCATAATTTTTCTTTTCCGGCAAAATTAATTCATGTACTATAAATGATAATTATTATCATTTACATTATTAATTTTAGAGGAAAGACCATGACACATCGGGGAACAAGTCTGTTTAATATTGTTAAAACAACAAGTTACATATTCATCACTGGACTTTTGACGGCTACGGCTGCAAGTGCGGCGCCGCCCAGTCCGGAGGAAATGTGGCAAATCATCCAGCAACAGCAAAAGTTGATCGAGTCTTTGCAGGAAAAGCTCGAGCAGACCGATCAGAAGGTTGAGGTTGCCGAGCAAAAGGTCGAGGCCACGGTGCAGGAAGTCGAGGCCGCGGCCGAGGCCATCGAAGAGGCCCAGGCCTCGGCGGGCAGCGCCGCCTCCTGGGCCAGCAAGACCAGCATCGGCGGTTATGGTGAATTGCATTACAACTCGCTGGAAGATGACAACGATAACGACGGCACCGGCGACGACGATCTGGACCGCATCGATTTCCACCGCTTCGTGCTGTATTTCGGACATGAGTTCAATGAAGACATCCGCTTCTTTTCTGAAATCGAAATTGAGCATGCCCTGGCCGGTGACGGTGCACCGGGCGAGGTGGAACTCGAGCAGGGCTGGATCGAGATGGACATCAATGATCAGCACCGGGTGCGCGCGGGTGTAGACATACTACCGGTCGGTATCATCAACCAGACGCACGAGCCGAACACCTTCTACGGCGTCGAGCGTAACCGCGTCGAGACCGAGATCATTCCCGCGACCTGGTGGGAGGCCGGTTTGAGCTTTATCGGTGAGGTCGCACCGGGCTGGAACTATGATGTCGTGCTGCACTCGGGCCTGTCCGCACCGACATCCGGCGGCAGCGCCTTTCGGCCGCGTTCCGGTCGCCTGAAGGTCGCGGAGGCCGATGATACCGACCTCGCGGTCACCGGGCGCCTGCGCTACACGGGTATCGCCGGTCTCGAGATCGGCGTCTCCGGACAGTACCAGCGTGACTACACCAGCGCCGGCGATCTGTTCGACATTCCCGCGACCTTGTTCGAAGGTCACATCGATTACAAGCATGCCAGCGGGTTCGGCCTGCGCGCCCTGTACGCCCGCTGGGATATCGACGGGGACAATTCCCCCTTTCCCGGCGCTGATCCAGATGCCATTGATGCCGATGTTCTGTCCGGCTGGTACATCGAACCGGCCTACCGTTTCAAGGCGCCCTTCAATATCCGCGGGGACATGGGCATCTTCGCCCGTTACACCCGCTGGGATGAACGCAACCAGCTGGCGGGCGCCGCGTTCAGATACGAGGAGTTCGAACAGATCGTGACCGGCATCAACTGGTGGCCGCATGAAAACGTCGTGTTCAAATTCGATTATCAAAACGAGGATGCCGATGGACCGGTGGACCGTTTGCTGAGCGGTATCAATCTCGGCGTCGGCTACCAGTTCTAGCTGATCGGGGTATGAGTGGTGGTACAATCCGCCACTTTTATCCTTACAGGATGAGACATGTCATTTAAATGCAGGTGTTTCTGGTCGCTATGCGTGCTACTGATATCCCTGTCGGCGGGCGCGACCGGTGTGTACCAGACGCCGGAGGAATTTATCTCGGATGTGTTCGCGGGCAAGCCGCCGGAGCCAAAACGCCTGTGGATTACCAGGGACCTGAAAAAACAGGTGCGGCGGATCATGGAGCGTGACCTCGGTGTAGTGCGGCTGCGTTACTGGCAGGAGGGGAACAAGACCGCATGGATACTGGAGGAGGTCGGCAAGGAAAAACCGATCACCACGGGCCTGGTGATCAACGGTGACGAGATCGAACAGCTCAAGGTGCTGGTGTTCCGCGAGTCCAGGGGCTGGGAGATCCGCCATCCGTTTTTTACCGACCAGTTCAAGGGCATGAAATTGAATCCGGATACGACGCTGGACAAACACGTTGATGCCATTTCCGGCGCGACCCTGTCGCGTAACGCCATGATCAAGCTGTCGCGACTGGCGCTGTTTCTGCACCAGCAAGTGATCGGACAATGACCTGGCATTTTTTACAGCGTTGGCATCGCCGCTTCGGTGTGATGATTGCCCTGATTGTCCTGGTGCTGATCGTGACCGGGGTGCTCCTGAATCACACTACCGGGCTGAGGCTGGACAGCCGCTATGTGACCTGGGAATGGTTGCTCGACTGGTATGACATCCAACCGCAGAGTGCGCCGGTCAGTTACCGGATCGGCAATGACAACATTACGCAAATGGGTGATCGCCTGTACTTCAACACGCAGCAGGTCCGGGAATCGGTGGGCCGCCTGCATGGCGTGGTGGCACCGCCGTCGCTGTACATCGTCGGCGCCGACAGCCAGCTGCTGATACTCGACCGGCAGGGACAGTTGCAGGATCTACTCGACGGCATCGATGGCGTGCCATCGGGGATGCGCCGCCTGGGACTGGACGCAGAGGGGCAGATCATCATCCGCGCCGCGCACGGTGACTACCGGCTGGACCTGGATCGCATCGACTGGGAAGAGGAAGACGAAATTGCGGCCGAGTGGAGCGCGCCGACCGTTATCGACGCGGACCTTGAACGGGCCCTGCTGGAACAATACCGGGGTCACGGCCTGCCAGTGGAACGCGTGTTGCTGGACCTGCATTCCGGGCGCATCCTGGGTCAATGGGGCGTCTGGCTAATTGACCTGGTGGCCCTGCTGCTGCTGATTCTGGCGGTCAGCGGGACCTGGATGTGGATTCACCGGCGTTAATCAGATATAACTGTTTGAAACAAATGAGATAAGTAATCATTATCATTTAAATTAAGTCTAACGCCTCATGACCTCACGCATCCTCACCATTATTCTTTTAAGCCTTTATTCTCTTGGTCTTTCTGCAGAAGTGAATGTTTACTCTGCTCGTAAGGAGTCGCTGATCAAACCGATCCTGAAAGACTTCAGCAAGGCGACCGGGATCCGGGTCAACCTGGTCACGGGCGAGGCGGACGCGCTGATCAAGCGGCTGGAGATCGAGGGCAGGAACAGCCCGGCCGATGTCCTGCTGACCGTCGATGCGGCGCGCCTGTACCGCGCCCGTGAACAGGGTTTATTGCAGCAACTGCCACAGGAATTCGCCGCTGAGCGGGTGCCCGCCCGTTACCGCGACAATCACAATTTCTGGATCGGCCTGTCGGTACGCGCGCGTATCATTGCCTACGCCAGCGCCCGGGTGTTGAGC
>JBFGPT010000241.1:0-3478 GCA_041564575.1 Gammaproteobacteria bacterium
CCTTGCCGCCGATCACCGCGATAACAACGAGTGCAAAGATGATCAGGTAGAGCTTGAGGTGTTGCCGCAATTTCAGCGATTTACGGTAATCGGCCGGGACCAGGTCGAGTTCACCCATGTCAATCGACTCCATGCAGCGCGAGGCCGGTTGCGACGGCAATGCCGCTCACCGGTTCCAGGTTGTCGGAATGTACGGGAAAATCATCGACGGAAAACCCGAAGAAAGGATTGATGGTTTTCACCGGCAAGTTCAACAGATTCGTCAGATAGGTGTCGACGTTCGGCCAGCGTGCCAGGGAACCGAGTATGTAGATCACGTCCAGTGCCCCGCCCTGGGTTTCCGCTGCGGTATAGATGAGGACCTTTTTTATTTCCCGTGCAAACCGGTTAAGCACGGGCTTGACGATCTGCATCAGGGTCAAGGCGATATCATCGTTGAGAAAACCGCCGTGCGATTCCTCAATGTCCGCTGAGCTGTCGCTGAAGCCGTGGGTTTCCATGAGTGATCTGGCCTGGTCACGCGGCATATCCAGCGCCGCGCTCACGGCGTCGAGTATCGAATCCAGGCCGAGTTCAAACTCCCGGTCCAGCAGGAGCTGACCGCCCCACAACACCGTGACGAAGCTGTGATGCGTGGCGAAGTTGATGGCCATGATCTTGCGTTGCGTGGCGTTCTGATCATCGAGCCGGGTCAGCAGGCGCCTGATAGCCACCGGGCCAACCTCCAGGGAATGTACCTTCAGGCCGGCGATGCGCAGGGTTTCCAGGAAACGAATGACGTGATCGTGCCCGGCCATTGCCACCAGGGCTGAACGCTCCAGCTGTTCCTCGACCTTGGGCCTGATCGGCATGTAATCGATGATGGCGCCGTTCACCCGGTCACCGAACTGTTCGGAAACGGCCTTGCCCAGCGCCTCGTCATGTTTCTGGTCGTGGCCGCAGTGATAATGCACGAGTGACAGTTGTAACAGGCTGGGAGGGAGTGCCACGACCACTTCGTTGCCGCTGAACCCTCCGGGTTTGAGCGTGGCGCGAAACAGTTGCTTCAGGGTCAGTGGATCCTGCAACAACTGCTCGCGTTCGATGGGGCAGGGGATGGAGGCCGCGGCCGAGATCGAAAAACTGCCGGACCCGCGCCGGACCTGTACCAGGTTGATTTTTTCAATGCCGAAATCCAGTCCAATCGGGCCGCAGCGGTTGCGCAAACCGATCGCCGGTATCTTCAGCCGGTTATTCGCGATGAGATGTCCGAGTTGCATGGAGCACTCAGGCCTGGACCGGTCGGGCCTTCCCCGGATGCGTTACCTGTTGCAGGGCCTTGCTGTTCACCTTGTCCCGGTACATCGCCTTGTCCGCCTTCAGGTAAAGCGCACCCAATGTGGTTTCGGAGTCGAGCGGGGCGGATACCAGGCCGTAGCTCAGGCAAACCGTGGCCTTTCTGTTGATGTCCGTACATTTTTTTTCGATCATGTCGCACAGTCCGTTGACGAAATCATGCGGCTGTTCGTGCACCAGCATCAGTGCGAACTCGTCACCACCAAGCCGTATCAGGTAACCTCTGTTGTCCAGGTTATCATTGAAGGTTTCGCCAATGCATTGCAGGACCTTGTCACCGTAATCGTGACCATGCACGTCGTTCAGTTGCTTGAAGTCGTCGATGTCGAACAGCACGTAGTGAAACTCGTCCGACTGGTCCTCGTAATCACAAATCAACTTGCCCAGCGCGGTTGAAATAAAACGCCGGTTCCAGGTGCCGGTCAGCGGATCCACGAAGGACAACTCGTAAAGATGCGCGCGGGCCGATTCCAGGTCGAAGCGCGTGGTTAGATCACTCTTGCGCACATGTACGCCGCGGGCCACCAGGATCATGCTGGTAATGGCAGCCGCGATCATGAAAAACTGCAATACCAGCAGGGTGTCCGGCCCGAAGGTCGTCGTCATGCCGCTGGTCGACAAGGTCAGCAGGGCATAGATGATGAAGATCACGATCGAGGCCTCGCGCATACCCCACGGCACCATGGGTACGGCCATGAACAGCAGCACGACGTTGGCAAACAGCAGTATGCTGAAGGAACTGGTCTGGTGGGCGATGGAAATGAAGGCCGTGGCGCTGATGGTCAGCAGTGTAACGCCCAGCAGGTAGAGGACCTTGATGTCGCCCATCTTTTTAGCCGAGAAAAATATATGGATCGAGAGAACCGCGATCAGCAGGTAGGTATACAGGTAGACCGGCTGCAACTGCAGTTGCATGTAAACCGGCAGGGCGAACAGGATCAGGGCGAGCAGCAACAGGCTCATGCTCATGACGCCCCTGCGGGTCTCATCGACAAGTTGCGACCGGGCGTACTGGCTCAGTTCCGTGGTGGAAAAACTTGTCGTCGACCACAGCTGCTTCAGGTATTCGATCGGGCCGTGCATGTTTTGTCCTGTTTTTCAGTTGGATACGTCGTCACGTGGAATTCAGTCCACGCAAGAATTATCGGCCGAAATATCCGATTCTTTACCGTTTTAGAGCGGTATATAGCGGGGCCGGGCAAAATCCGGCGGGGCAATTTCCTTGCTTGCCCCGCGGCCATGGCTCAGTTATTCGTGCAAATCTCGATATCGTCATAAAACACCTGGTCGAATTTGCCATTAGTGGAGGAGGTGAGGAAACGGATATACGTGGTGGCCGACAGGAATGCACTGATATCGTAACTTGCCACGGTCGGCGGGTTGGAGGCATTATCGGTACCGGGGCCGGGATACTGGTCGAGCACGGTCCAGACGCTGCCGTCGCTGGAGACTTCCACGGTGCCGTGTTCGTCCGTGCCGTCGAGACCACTGATCCAGTGGCCGACTGTCAGCGTTGCCGTGCTGTAAGCGGAGAGGTCGGCGACACGTTGAGCGCCTTTATTGCTGTTACCGATCACCAGCACACGGTTGCCGCTCTTGGCCGAGTTCGTCACATCCCCGTTGCCGGGGTTGCCGCTGTCGTTGATCTCGCTCCAGTCGCCGACCCAGGCCGCCGTGCCGGTGCTGCCGGCGTAATCGCCGGTTTCAAAATCATCGGCGAAGGTGGCATCGCAACTGCCACCGGACCCGGAGACAGTCTTGATCTCGGTCTCCGTGAGGATACGGTCATAGATCCGGGCATCGTCGATCTTGCCCTCGAAAGTATGGCTGGTGCCGCCCGCGTGATTGCCCAGGCGCAGGTTGATCGCGCTGTCGGTCAGGAAGCTGCCGGACGGGGAGTCGACACGGGTTACGGCGAGCGGGATGCCGTCCAGGTAAATGACAGGGTCGTTTGCCGTCGAACTCGAATCATAAGTGATTGCAACATGTTGCCAGGTATCGAGGTTGATTGAATTATCGGGGATCCGCCACCAGCCGCGGCCGCCGGAAAAACCCTGCCCGAAATTCAGGCCGCCATTGTCCTTGTTCAGGCGAATCGCCCAGCCGTCGCCGGTTAGGCCATCGCTTCGGACAAGCGTCCACA
>JBFGPT010000242.1:0-3461 GCA_041564575.1 Gammaproteobacteria bacterium
ACTCCCTGCAACTCGGCCACGCAATCAGCGACCGGAACCTGAAGTTTCCGGTCATCATCAAACGCGGCCAGCAGGTTACCTTGCTGGCGCGCGCGGACAGCTACGAGGTACGCATGGCCGGCATGGCCATGATGGACGGTGTTGCCGGTCAGCGCATCAAGGTCCGCAATAGCCGCTCGAAAAGAATTATCGAAGGTGTTGTAAAGTCCAGTAAAATTATATACATACAATAAACATTCAAGAATTGACAAAAACCGCCGATAATTAACCGGTTAGACAACAGGAGAATTTCATGGTCAATGAGATCAAGGGTAATTCGCAAAATCTGATTCAGAATCTGACGGGTCATCAGAACAGCGGCCAGGTCAACCGGGACGCGGGCGCCGGGCAGAAAACCGATGCCGGGACAACTGCGGCTGACAATAGCCAGGTCAGTCTGACCAATACGGCTGATCTGCTGAATGCGCTCAAGGCGGATATCGCCAGCCAACCCGTGGTGGATACCCGGCGCGTCAACGCCATCAAGCAGGCGGTATTTGACGGCACGTTCAATTTGAACATAGAACAGACCGCGGAAAAGATGGCGGATTTTGAAAACCTGCTCGACAGCAAGCTGTCCGGAAAATAGCCTGACTGAAATTCCCATGAACAGCCAGGAGATCAAACAAGCCTACAACAATGAGTTTGCCTGTCTGCAAGAACTCGACACGTTACTGGGCCAGGAGCGACAGGCGCTCAAGTCGCGTGATACGGTGCTTATCGGCCAGTTGCTGGAGCAGAAACAGGCACTGATCATCGAACTTGAATCGCTCGACTGCCAGCGCCGCCACCTGAAACAACAGGCCGGTGAAATGACATCATGCGGGAATGATATACGGGAATTTATCAATACCCGCGATGCCGAACTGAAAAAGCTGCTGGAGCAATTCCGCCACCAGAACCGGGTCAATCACGGGATCGTGGAAATGGGACGTATTTTTACCCGGCAAATTCTCTCCATCCTGCGTGGGCATGCTCACAACCCCGGTCTTTATGACCCGCAAGGCAGTCACAACAACACCGACTCATCAAAATCCCTCGCTAAAGTCTGACGAATTGCGAACGATTACATGTAATGTAATCCGGACTGACGGCAGATAACAATGAATATCACTTTCCTGGATAAAATCATCAGCAACGATGAATTTAACGACGACAAGCAACCGGTGCTTGGTATGGATACCAATGAAGATACAAGGAACCAGGTCAACTCATTCGAGGACAGGATCATCCTGCTGGGCAAGGTAAACAGAAATCACCAGTTACTTACGGTTGAACTGGAAAATTCCGATGCGCAGTACAGCAGCATGATCCTGGAGGTCAATGCCGAGGGATCCTACATGGTGCTGGACGAGTTTTATCCGACACCGCCACCAGGGGCAGTTTTCACGAACCGGAAAATCAAGTTTTATACCTTCCTGTCCGGTGTGCAACTGGATGTCGTCAGCACCATAGAAGCTGTCTCTGAAACCGCGGTCAAGCCTTTTTACAAGATCCCGATACCTGAGAAGATATTTTATTATCAGAACAGGCAGTATTTGCGTGTGCCCGTATCAATCAGTAACCCGATCAGGATCGTCCTGTCCGACGACGAATCGGCCATCACCAATGGCGAGATCCGTGATCTCTCGGCCGGCGGCTTTTCCGCCAGACTCAAACTCATCGATCAGAAATTCGACCTCGGTGAAATTATCGAGAACTGTATTCTCTATATGCCGGGAGACAGGAAGATCTATTGCTCGATCGAGATCCGGCAAAGCGACCCGGGCACTTCAACGACCCTGCCCAAGATTGGCGCGTGTTTCAGGGAACTGCGAAAAAACGATCAACGGACCATCGAAAGATATGTCGCCGAGGTGGACCGGGAACTGACCCGCCGCTTCAGGAGATAGCGTCGGGAAGCGGCAGTGCTAGGTCCTCCGGCCGGTCGATATCGTTCAGGACTGCCAGTTCATGCCAGACCAGTCCATGACTGTTTAATCGCTCACGCGTCGCACGGGCGACCGAATCACTGCCCCACTCTACGCCCTGGAATATTTCCGGATGTGCCTGCTTCAGGGCGATCAGGTAATACCCCCCGTCGGCTGCCGGACCCAGTACCGCATCGGCGCCATTGCGCAATGCCGCGACAGCCTCCTGCAGGATGGTGCAATCCAGTTGCGGGCAGTCACAACCGATCAGCAACTGGAAAGCATATGCGGACTGGTTAGCCAGGAACGCGCGGTACATGCGCTCGCCGAGATCCCGGCCGGTTTGCGTATGACAGGTAAAACCATACTCGGCGCTGATCCGGTCGGCGTAGTCGGGTGCCTCCGCATCGGCAATCCAGACCTGAACATCGGCGTCGCGAAGCCGGCTTGCCGTCCGGCAGGTCTGCTCCACCATCTGCCGGTAGAGCCGGGTTGCCGCCGCACGGCCAAGCGCCGGCACCAGACGTTTCTTGACCCGCCCCGCCCGGGGATAACGACTGAAGATCATCAGGCAGGCCTTATCTTGACGCATACAGTCTGGCAAGGCGTTCGGGCCTGATCCCGGCAAAATAGGCAATCCTGAGCGACCACATGAGCAACACCGTTCTGGTCACACCGTGACTTTCCCAGCGCCGGCTGGAAGTCACGGCCTGTTGTTGCAGGCAGAGCGGCCGCGACATGGCACGTAATTTCCGGCTCAGCGCAATATCTTCCATCAATGGAATTCGCGGAAAACCGCCGATCCGACTGAACAGTTGCCTGCTCACGAACATCGCCTGATCGCCTGTCGCGATACCGGTAATACGTGACCTGAGATTCATGAAAAAACCGATTATGCGAAAGGCGGGTTGCGCACCGGAAAGGCGCACATCGAACCTTCCCCAGCCATGTTCCTGTCTATTGATTGTATCGATCAGTACTTCTGACACGGGAGGCAGGATGGTATCGGCATGCAGAAACAACAAAATGTCACCACCGGCGCGGGCCGCACCCGTATTCATCTGGACAGCGCGTCCGCGTTCGGAATCACAGAGGATGTCCGCCTGGCGCCCGGCGATCTCGCGGCTGCGATCAGTACTACCGCCGTCCACGACAATGATTTCACAACCCTGCTGCCGCCAGTCTTGCAGCGACTGCAGACAAACCGAGATGTTTTGCTGCTCGTTTAGGACAGGAATAATGATACTGATCATTCGTCTGCCAGTGCGCCGCCGCAACTGCTGCCCTGCCCGGCCGTGCAGCCAAAGCAATGATCCCGTACAGTGATGTCCAGATCACGGATATCATCCTCCAGCAGATCTGATATGTGCATTTGTTTTCCATGCCGGGATTGCATGCCCAGGCCAAGCATCTGGTTGAAATCACAGTCATACACATTGCCCCGCCAGTCGATGCTGATCAAATCTCGGCACATGACGTTGTCGAGATTTTCATCCCGGTGAGCATTTTTCA
>JBFGPT010000243.1:0-3452 GCA_041564575.1 Gammaproteobacteria bacterium
CAGTGGCCACGAAGGCAACCGCAATACCACCGCCCAGCTGGTCCGGATCGGCGAGATTGCCCATGACGTGAATGAGACCCATCACGGCCCCGAGTATGCCCAGCGTGGGGGCATAGGCCCCCATGCTTTCGAAGATATGCGCGGCCTGCATGTCGAGTTCTTCCTTGGCCATGAGTTCAATTTCCATGGTTTCGCGGATGACCTCAGGTTCATTACCGTCAATCAGCAATTGCATGCCCTTGCGCACGAACACGTCAGGTTCTTTCGACAGGAGGTTCTCCAGCCCCAGCAATCCTTCCTTGCGCGCAACGTGACTCCAGTTGATCAAGCGGTTAATGGCGGTGTCCAGTGGAAATACCGGCGGCCTGAAGATCCAGTTAGACAGGTTGATGGCACGCAGCACCGCGCTGTAGGGAGATTGCAGCATGATGGCCCCCAGCGTGCCGCCGAGCACGATCAACAAGGCCGGGCCATTCAGAAGTGTTTCTACATGTCCGCCCTCCAGGTACTGACCGAACAGTACGGCGCCCAGTCCGACGGTTATCCCGAGAATGCTCAGTGAGTCCATAGTCAGTCAAACCGTGCAAGTCGCGTTCCAATATTTTCACCGGACAGTACCTTGTCCGCCAGCCTGGCATCGATGACGGCCATTGGCATGCCGTAGATAACCGAACTGTCACGATCCTGTGCCCAGACCGTGGCGTTCCGCTGCTTGAGTTGCTCCGCGCCCTGCCTGCCGTCAGACCCCATGCCGGTCAGCACAATGGCGAGAGCCTTGTCACCGTAACTGCCGGCAACCGAACGGAAGGTGACATCCACGCAGGGCTTGTAACTGATATCCCTGCCCTGGTCGCTGATGCGGATCTGCCTGTTCGTTGCGGGACCGGTAATCTCCATCTGGCGGCCTCCCGGCGCCAGATAAACCGTACCCGCTTCGATCGGCATGCCGTCACTCGCCTCGTACACCGGGATATCACACAGATGGTTGAGACGCTCGGCGAAGGCATGGGTAAATCCGGCGGGCATATGCTGGACAATCAATACGGGCAACGGGAAAGCGGGAGACAGTTTTTTAAGTATGCTCTCTATGACTACCGGTCCGCCGGTTGAGGCCCCGATGACGACCACATCAAACAGCACGTTCCTTGACACCGGCTTCGATACGTCAGAGCGTATGTTGTCATCAACGGTCACGGTGAAGGCCGTGCGCCGTGTCATGGCGTCTTCATGCCTGCCGAGCTCCAGGACACTGGTTCGCAACCTGTTGCTCATCTCTTCACGGCTGGAACTGCCGGCTTCCTTGGATATGAAATCGACCGCACCGGCATTCAATGCTTCCAGCACCCTGGGACCATCGCGGTCGGACGACGAGGTAAAGACCAGTATGGGCACCTGGCGCCGTTTGAGTATCTCCTCGATCGCGGTAACGCCGTCCATATTCGGCATGTTCAGGTCCATGGTAATGACATCCGGTTCAAGCTGTTCCGCCATGAACATCGCTTCACGACCGTCACAGGCTTCACCGACGACCTTAATTTGCGGATCACCCTCAAGATAGGATTTGACTGCCTTCCTGACAAAACTTGAATCATCTACTACAAGCACATTAACCACTGTTTGTCTCCGGCTCTTTTATTCTTCATTATTCACGTATCAATGGCGTCGAGAATGCATGCGTTGCAATCCATCTAATCAGTACCTGCCTGCATAAACCTGCACCAGGTCCGGCAGGTCGAGGATAAGGGCGATGTGACCGTTTCCGGTAATGGTAGCGCCGGCCAGGCCACGGGTGCCATTTAACAAAGCTCCCAGCGGTTTGATCACGACCTCTTCACGGCCTATAAGGCTGTCAACATAGAGTGCAATATTACGGGTGCCAATGCTGACGATCACCAGATGTCCACCCCGGTATCCGTCCCGGCCATGACCTACCGAAAGCCAGCGGCTGAGATTGAACAAGGGCACCGGTTTACCGCGCACGATAACCACATGACTGCCATCGACCGTGTTGATCCTGTCTTCGTCCACCTCGAGTATTTCGTTGACGTTTACCAGGGGCAAAGCAAAGATTTGTTGCTGTTCCCCGAGACCAACCATCAGGGTCGGCATGATGGCCAGGGTTAACGGTACCTTGATGTAAATTGTTGTGCCGACACCGACAGCGGATTCTATATTGACGATGCCATTCAGGTGATTGATCCGGCTCTTGACGACATCCATGCCTACGCCCCGTCCGGACACATCGGAGATTTCGTCGCGGGTGGAAAACCCGGGCAGAAAGATCAGGTTGTAACATTCGGATTCATTCAACCGTGCCGCTGCATCTTCGTCCAGCAGTCCCTTGCTGACCACCTTTTTGCGTAATTCCTCGTAATCCATGCCCTTGCCGTCATCACTGATGGATAGCAAAATATGATCGCCCTCCTGCTCGGCGGACAGGGTGATCATGCCCTGCCGCGGCTTGCCTGCGGCCTCACGATCTTCGGGAAGTTCTATGCCGTGATCAACAGAATTTCTGACCAGGTGGATCAGGGGATCAGACAACGCCTCGACCAGGTTCTTGTCAAGATCCGTGTCTTCACCAATCATGTCGAGCATGATTTCCTTGTTCATGTTACGGGCCAGGTCCCGGACCAGGCGCGGGAACCGGCCAAAAACCTTTTTTATGGGTTGCATGCGCGTCTTCATGACCGACGCCTGCAGGTCTGTGGTCACGACGTCCAGGTTGCTGACCGTGGCACTGACCTCCTCGTTCGCCAGTGATTCGCCCAGGTTGCTGAGGCGATTTCGCAGTAACACGAGTTCACCGACCATGTTCATAATCGAATCGAGTACGCTGGTTTCGACCCTGACGGTGGCATCGCTCTTGAGTGTCTGCCGCAGGTTCTCGCCGGAGGTTATATCGGCGTTCCCTGGTGCGATATCCTGCGTACCGTCAGCCTGCCTGTCCGGTAATACATCATCAACGGGAAGCACGCTGGCAGACTCCGCCTGCCGTGGTTTGATCGGGGTGACGTTGTCGGACGCTTGCTTGCCCTTGCCATGCAGATCGTCGAGCAATCGTTCGAACTCTTCGTCCGTGATTTCTTCTACCGGTCCCGGGGCACCGGAGCGGTCGTCCATATCGTCGATCGGGCTGTCTTCCGCCTCCGGGACCGCCACGCTCGCCGCCTCAGGCTGTTTACCGGTACTTTCTTCAGCTTGCGGTTGCGATAATGTCTCAAGACGTATCATAAGCGCTTCGGGAGCATTTTCCGGATCCTGTCCCTGCCTGATCGCCTGAAACATGTCATTGACAACATCCAGCACCTCGAGAACACTGTCCATGAGTAGCGTGTCAACCTTACGTTGGCCGTTTCTCAATAAATCGAACACGTTCTCGGCGATATGGCAGACATTCACGAGGGCTTCGATTCCAAGAAACCCGGCGCCGCCCTTGATGGTGTGAAAAC
>JBFGPT010000244.1:0-3446 GCA_041564575.1 Gammaproteobacteria bacterium
ATGCCTCGTTTGACTATCACTTTCTCAGGTTTCAGGAGGCCAGGCTGGTCAAACTGGACGTGCTGATCAATGCTGAAAAAGTGGATGCACTATCATCGATTGTTCATGCCGATCAAGTTCAAAGATACGGGCATGAACTGACTGTAAAAATCAAGGAATTCATTCCCAGGCAGATGTTCGAGGTTGCGATTCAGGCAGCCGTAGGCTCAAAAATCGTCGCCCGGGCCAACGTCAAGGCATTGCGCAAGAACGTTACCGCCAAGTGTTACGGTGGGGATATCACGAGAAAACGAAAATTGCTCGAAAAACAGAAAGCGGGGAAAAAACGTATGAAACAATTCGGTTCCGTCGAAATTCCACAGGAAGCCTTCATGGCGATTCTGCATGTGGGTAAAGACTGATGAATTTTGATTTTGCCGCTCTACTGGTATTTTTGACTTTGCTCAGCGGGCTGATCTGGGCCTTTGATGCGCTGTTTCTGGCGCCGGCCCGTGAGACGGCCACGGAGCCCGGCGCACCTGAAACCGGACCACGGGAACCCTGGCCGGTGGAATATGCCCGGTCTTTTTTCCCGGTCTTTCTCATTGTGCTCGTGTTGCGCTCGTTTGTTGTTGAACCTTTCCGCATTCCCAGCGCCTCGATGATGCCGACCCTGCTGATCGGGGATTTCATACTGGTGAACAAGTATGACTACGGTTTGCGCTGGCCGGTGCTGAATACGGTGGCGCTGGAAAACAGAACGCCGGAACGCGGCGATATCATCGTCTTCCGTTACCCGGAAGATCCGTCGATCCCCTTCATCAAGCGCGTTGTTGGCCTGCCAGGCGACCTGATCACCTACCGCGACAAGACACTTTTCATTAATGGCACACGGATCGAGCAGTATCCCCAGGGAGAATACGCGGCGCGTGGCGCCGGAAAAATGATGATGGGGGCGAATCTGCTGCTTGAGAAACTCGATACCGTCGAGCATGAAATACTGGAAGATCCGCGACGGGCATCCCATAATGTACGGACAGTTGTCCCTGACGGGCATTATTTCGTGCTTGGCGACAACCGGGATAACAGCAAGGACAGCCGTTACTGGGGCTATGTTCCGGACGAATACCTGATTGGCCGTGCCTTTATGATCTGGATGAACTGGGATCTGAAAAACGGCGGGATAGACTGGTCCAGGATTGGTACAATGCTGCAATAGTTTTATGAAAAAACGGGAGATAACGATGAGGAATTTGACCAGCAAACAACGGGGTATAACATTCCTGGGTTTTCTGATTGTCATGGGTGTGATCGCCCTGGTAGTGTTTCTCGCCCTCAGGCTGTACCCGGTCTATTACGAAAAATACCAGGTCGTCAACGCATTGAAAGGCGCCGCCAACCAACCCAACGCGGAAAGCATGCCGAAGTCGGAACTTCGCAGGTTGTTTCTGAGGAACCTGACCGCCACCACCAACATTGATCGGTTCAACAAATCCAATATCAACCAGTACCTGCAGGTAAAAAGTCCCAAGAAGAACGAGCCGAAAAAACTCGTGCTCGTCTATGAAATACGCAGTCCGTTCTTCCAGGACATCGAGCTTGTCATGAATTTCAACCAGGAAGTTCCTATCGGCAAATCCAGATCCGGCGGGGAGTAGTCACGATAGTTCGTAAATTACAAGAGTCACTTGAATACCGGTTCAGGGATGAATCACTGCTGCAACTGGCACTGACACACCGTAGTGTCAGCGCCAGGAACAATGAGCGGCTGGAATTTCTCGGCGATGCCCTGCTTGGTGCAATCATTGCCGAACAACTGTTCAGCCGCTATCCCGATCTCCCTGAAGGAGACCTGACCCGTTTACGATCACACCTCGTCAAGCGCGAGTCCCTGGCCAGGCTGGCCCGCGCCATCAATCTGGGCGAATACCTGAGGCTGGGCGAGGGCGAACGCAAAACCGGCGGCTGGCGCCGCGAATCAATATTGTCCAATTCACTGGAAGCGGTCATCGGCGCGGTCTACCTGGATTCGGATTTCGCTGATTGCCGTGACCTGATTTGCCGCTTGTTTGCCGTACCGCTGGATGAAGTCGATGTCGGCTCCATCGGCAAGGATCCCAAGACCGCGTTGCAGGAATACCTGCAGGCACGCAAGTTGCCGCTGCCGAACTATACTATTGTCTCCGAAGAGGGGCAGGCACATGCCAGGAAATTTACCGTTGAATGTGACGTGGAAAATATCGACGGTCCCGTTATCGCCACCGGTAAAAGCAAGCGCAATGCCGAACAGGCAGCAGCCAGCAAGATGCTGAAAGCGCTGACCGCCGACACATCGTGAGCGACGGCGGGCAAATATCAGCCACCCGGCCCAAGGACGCCCCGCAACGCTGTGGCTACGTCGCCATCACAGGCCGGCCAAACACGGGCAAATCGACTCTGCTGAATCGCCTGGTCGGCCAGAAGATCAGTATCACGTCGCGCAAACCGCAGACAACACGGCATCATCTGCTGGGCATCAAAAACCTGCAGGCAGCGCAAATCCTGTATCTGGATACACCCGGGATCCAGGCCTCGCCAAGGGACGCGATCAACCGGCACATGAACCGGGAGGCTATCAATGCCCTGGCCGGTGCCGATGTCATACTGTTCATGATAGAGGCCAGTGGCTGGACCAGTCTGGATGAAACGGTCCTGACTTACATCGCAAAACTGCCGGATGCTCACGTATTGCTGATCATCAACAAGGCCGACAGGATCAAAAACAAGCAGGACCTGATTCCACTCATCAAGCAGCTTTCCGTTAAATATGAGTTCGCCGAGATTATCCCCATGAGTGCCCGGCAATCCAGGGATGTCAGCCGGCTCGAAAAAAATATAATTCGCTACCTTCCCGAGTCTTCGCCCGAGTATCCCGATGACCAGCTGACCAATCGCAGCAGCAGGTTCATGGCCGCTGAATTCATCCGGGAAAAGCTTATGAAACATCTCGGGGATGAACTGCCCTACAAACTGGAAGTGAGTATCGACAAATTCAGCGAGGCTGAACGATGCATTAAAATTTTTGCAACTATCTGGGTTGAGCTGCCGGGGCAAAAAAAGATCATCATTGGCAAAAACGGGGATGTGCTCAAAACCGTCGGCGAACAGGCCCGCAGGGACATGGAGAAACTGTTCGGGCAAAAGGTTTTTCTCAGGACCTGGGTCAAGATAAGGCGTAAATGGACTGATGACGTGCAGGCCCTGAAGCAGTTTAACTACGAATGATCAGCCGGGCATCATGAGAATCGAGCAGAACCCCTGCTTCGTGCTGCATTCACGGCCCTACCGCGAGACCAGTCTCATCGCCGAGGTTTTCTCCCTGCAGGAAGGCCGCATCTCACTGGTAGTCCGCGGCGCCAGGGGTGGCGGAAAAAATTCCCGTAAGGCCCTGATCCAGCCATACCAGAAACTCCTCATCGGCTGGTACG
>JBFGPT010000245.1:0-3439 GCA_041564575.1 Gammaproteobacteria bacterium
CGATATCGTGATTTCTTCCACTGCCAGCCAGTTGCCCATCCTGGGCAAGGGGGCAGTGGAAAGCGCCATAAAGTTACGCAAGCACCACCCGGTCTTCATGGTGGATATCGCCGTGCCACGCGACATCGAGGCCGAGGTTGGCGAACTCGAAGATATCTACCTGTACACCGTCGATGATTTGAAAGACATCATCGAGGAAAACATGAATAACCGGAAACAGGCGGCCCTGCAGGCCGAGGAAATCATAGAGGCCCAGGTGCTTAATTTCATGGAATGGCTGAACTCGCTCGATTCGGTCGACACCATACGCGCCCTGCGAACGCAAGCAAACATGATCCAGGCCGAAGTCCTGAAAAACGCACAACGCAAGCTGCAACACGGCGGCGATCCGGACGAGATCCTGAAAGAGGTTACGCGTACACTGACCAACAAACTCATCCACACCCCCAGCAGCCAGCTCAGAAGTGCTGGTGTCAAAGGCAGAATCGATTTACTCTCCGCAACCCACGAACTCTTCGATCTGAAAAAACCTGGTAAAGACTGAGTCTTTGACCGCGTTTACCATCATCCGCCGGACATGAAACAAAGTCTGATTGAGAAACTCGACAAGCTGAGTGAACGCCTTATCGAGGTTGACGCACTGCTGTCCGATCCCGGCACCATCAATAACCAGAACCAGTTTCGCGAACTGTCTATGGAGCGCGCCGAGATATCACCAGTGGTCAGTGCCTACGCCAGTTACAAGAACAATCTGGATGCCCTGCTTTCGGCGCGTGACATGCTGATGGACGAGGACCCCGGCATCCGCGATCTGGCCGCGGATGAACTGAAGACCGCGGAAGAACAACATCAAGCCCTGGAACTGCAACTGCAAAAACTGCTGCTGCCGAGGGACCCGGCCGACAAGAGCAATATTTTTCTCGAGATCAGGGCCGGGACCGGCGGTGAAGAGGCCGCCCTGTTCGCCGGTGACCTGCTGAAGATGTACAGCCGCTACGCGGAACGTCAAAGCTGGAAGGTGGAAGTCCTGAGCGCTACACACAGCGACCTGGAGGGCTACAAGGAAATCATCATGCGCATCATCGGCGAGGGCGCCTATTCGCGACTGAAGTTTGAATCCGGCGCGCACCGCGTCCAGCGGGTACCGGAAACCGAGTCACAGGGGCGCATTCACACCTCGGCCTGCACCGTGGCCGTGCTGCCGGAACTGCAGGAGGTCGAAGAGATCGAGATTAATCTGGCGGATCTGCGTATCGATACCTTCGGCGCCTCCGGCGCCGGCGGTCAACATGTCAACAAGACCGATTCCGCCATTCGCATCACCCATCTGCCGACCAACACCGTGGTGGAATGCCAGGACGAGCGTTCGCAGCACAAGAACAAGGCCCGCGCCATGTCCCTGCTCAGGGCGCGACTGCTGAACGTCGAGCGTGAGAAGCAAACGACGGAACAGGCGGAAAACCGCCGCAACCTGGTCGGCAGTGGCGATCGATCCGAACGCATCCGGACCTACAATTTTCCACAGGGCCGGGTCACGGACCATCGTATCAACCTCACGCTGTATAAACTCGAGGAGTTCCTCGCCGGCGATCTGAACATGGTCATCGACCCGCTAATCCATGAATACCAGGCGGATCTGCTGGCCGAGATCAGTGAATAAACCCATGCATGGCCTGACCATCAGCGAAATTCTGAAACGATCGGAGCAACTGCTGCAGGATTCCACCAGTCCCCGGCTGGACGCGGAGGTGCTGCTGGCTGATGCCCTGCGCTGCAATCGCGCCCGGCTGTATGCACGCGCCGATGACATACCGCCGGCGGCGGACTGCCGGCAATACACTGATCGCCTGGACCGGCGGCTGCAGGGACACCCGGTGGCCTACATCACCGGACAGCGAGAGTTCTGGTCAATGGCGCTCAAGGTCAACCGCCATACCCTGATACCACGGCCGGAAACCGAGTGCCTGGTAGAGGCCGCCCTGCAACTTATTCCGGAAAACACGGCCATGACCATAGCCGAACCGGGGACCGGCAGCGGCGCCATCGCGCTTGCGCTCGCAAAAGAAAGACCGCAGTGCCGGATCATCGCCACGGATATTGACGCTGATACGCTGGCGGTCGCGGCGCTGAACATCGAGCATCACCGCGCCGGCAATATCAGCCTCAGGCAAAGCGACTGGTTTGCAACCCTGCAGGACCAGCAATTTGACCTGGTGATCAGCAACCCGCCCTACATCCGCGACAGCGATCCGCATCTGCACAGCGGCGATGTGCGGTTCGAGCCCAGACACGCGCTGGCGGCCGGCCCTGATGGCATGGACATGTTGAACCGGATCATTGATACAGCCCGTGACGCCCTCTTACCTGGCGGCTGCCTGCTGCTCGAACACGGTTTTGACCAGGGTGATAAAGTCAGTACCCGGATGCGTGATTGCGGTTACCATGAGATCAATCCCGTTATCGACCTCGCGGGCCATCACCGGGGAACCAGTGCCAGGTGGACACCATGATCAAACATCGAAGATTGCGACTGGCCGCCGGGCTTGATGCGGCGGCACGCGACCGGCTGGTCGCTTTAATGTGCGCACAGGACGGCATCGAACATTTTAATATCGAGAACGATATTGCCGAGGTCCGCTACGATGTCATGCGCCTCGACTGTAACGCGGTCATCAACCTGATGGACCAGGCCGGGCCGGTGTGTGACCGCGGCTTTCCGGCACGCTGCAGGTCTGCCCTGTACGCATTGCAGGATCAAAATACAATCGGGGAAATGCAATCGCCTTTTGGTTATCTCGCCGCCATACAGGAAATCTACCTGAAGACCCGTCATGCCGGTAACAACGTCTCCGGTGCTGAAAACGTTGCCGATTGATCAAACATGAACGACGAACAGTTATTACGCTACAGCCGCCAGATCATGCTGCCGGAAATCGATGCCGCCGGCCAGCAGAAGCTGGCGGACGCCAGGGTCCTGATCATCGGCCTGGGCGGGCTGGGTTCGTCGGCATCTATTTACCTGGCCAGTGCCGGCGTCGGTCAACTCGATATCGTGGATTTCGACAAGGTTGATTTGTCCAACCTGCAACGCCAGATCGTGCATACCACGTCCGATATCGGCCGTCCCAAGATCGACTCCGCCACCGATACGCTGCAGGCCATTAACCCCGAGGTCAGGATTGTCGGCCGGAATCACAGGCTGGAGGAAGCGGAATTGCAAGACACCGTGGCCGCAGCCGACGTCGTGCTGGATTGCAGCGATAATTTTGACACCCGCTTCGCCATCAACCGCGCCTGCGTCAGGCACAGGACACCCCTGGTGTCGGCCGCCGCCATACGCTTCGAGGCACAGATCAGCGTCTTCGACATGCGCAAGGAAAGCTCGCCCTGCTACCATTGCCTGTACGGTGAATCTGCCAGCGTCGAGCAGACCTGCACC
>JBFGPT010000246.1:0-3423 GCA_041564575.1 Gammaproteobacteria bacterium
CCTCAAGGTTCATGGTAACCAGCGCTTCCGGCTGTAATTGATCGTATTCAACTCCGGTCGGTGTAATCATGAAATTCCGGTCAGTGCGTACGCTGGCATTTCCGGAAGTACCCACACCCAGACCCATGTTATGAAAGGACTGTACCGTCCTAATCAAGTCATCATGACGACTCATTGATGCATCATCCCGGTTATTTATTCCTAGGAACAGTTAAGCAGACCTTCGCACGACATGGAAGTTGTGTGCGAGCATACGTGGATGTATTCATAGCGTGCCTGCGTCCTGATCATATGAATCAATTGCAATTCATCAAACGTTGAACCTGAACAGCATGATGTCACCATCCTGAACTACATAATCCTTCCCTTCCAGCCGCCACTTGCCGGCATTCTTCGCGCCCTGCTCGCCCTGGTATTCGATGAAATCATCATAGGCCGTCACCTCGGCGCGGATAAAACCACGTTCGAAGTCCGTATGAATAACGCCGGCGGCCTGCGGTGCGGTGGCGCCGCAGCGCACGGTCCAGGCCCGGGCCTCCTTGGGTCCCGCGGTAAAATAGGTTTGCAGGCCAAGTAACCTGTAACCGGCGCGGATGATACGGTTTAGACCTGGCTCAGTCATACCCAGATCCCTGAGAAATTCCATCTTTTCCTCGTCCGGCATTTCCGAGAGCTCCGCCTCGATTGCGGCGCACACCGGGATGACCTCTGAACCTTCGCTTTCGGCCAGTTCGTTCAGGGCCGGCAGCCAGCGATTGTCCGTCAGACCAGTCTCCTCCACGTTGGCAATAATCAGTGCGGGTTTTGCCGTCAACAGGTGCAACTGCTGCAATCCATCCCGTGCCGCCGGTTCCATGCCGCGCACGGGTTTGCCCTGATCCAGGTGCGCGGCCACGGCCTCGAGGGCCGCCTGTTCCTTGCGGGCGTCCTTGTCCCCGCTTTTCGCGGTCTTCATGACCTTTTGCAGGGCCTTGTCCACCGTCTCCTGATCCGCCAGGCACAACTCGGTGTTGATCACCTCGATGTCCTCGATCGGATTCACCCGGCCGCTGACATGCACGATATTGTCGTCCTCGAAGCAACGCACCACCTGGGCGATGGCGTGTGTTTCCCGGATATGCGCCAGGAACTGGTTACCCAAGCCCTCGCCCCTGGATGCGCCCTCGACCAGGCCCGCGATGTCGACGAACTCCATGTGCGCCGGTATCACCTGTTTCGGTTGGACGATGTCGGCGATGGCCTGCAACCTGGGATCGGGGACCGGCACGACACCGACATTGGGGTCTATGGTGCAAAACGGGTAATTGGCGGCATCGATGCCGGAATTCGTCAGGGCATTGAACAGGGTGGACTTGCCAACGTTGGGCAAACCGACGATGCCGCACGTGAAACCCATGCTCAGTCGTCCCCGCCGTCTTCGGGGTCCGCGCGGTTCACGGTATGCAATTGGGTCATAACCTTTTGCAGATCACCCCTGATGATGGCCGGCATGTGTTGTAGTACCTCGTCGATGGCATCGTCGATTAACTGCTGGTCGCGTGCATCGGCCCGGCCCAGCACCGAGGCGATGACCTTGTCACTGGAACCGGGATGGCCGACGCCGATGCGGATACGGCCGAAGACATTGGTGCCGGTCTTCTCGATGATATCGCGCAAGCCGTTGTGCCCGCCGTGGCCGCCGCCGGTCTTCAACCGGATCGTGCCGGGCGGCAGATCGATATCGTCATGAATGACCAGCATGCGCGCGGGATCCAGCTTGTAAAATGACAGCAGCGCCTGAACCGCACGGCCGCTTTCATTCATAAAGGTGGCCGGCTTCAACAGCCAGCAATCAAGGCTGGCGGCGCTGAACCTGGCCAGTTCGCCGGAAAACCGCGTTTCCGTCCTGAAACGGCAGTCGTATTTCCCGGCCAGCCGGTCGAGCAGCCAGAAACCCGCGTTGTGACGTGTGGCGGCATATTGCGGGCCCGGATTGCCCAGGCCCACGATCAACTGAAATGGTTGCGACACCTTGTTGGTCCTTGCCTCGCCAGGTGGCAGGATCAGCTTTCTTCTTCACCCTCGGGAGTGCCGGTAGTGGCCGGAACCTCACCGGCCGCGACGATCTCTTCCTCTTCTTCCGTGATGACCTCTTCGGCCTTCGGCATGACGATGGAGACAACGGCTGCATCGAGGTCTTCACCCTGGATCGCGGCAATCAGTTCAACCCCGTCCGGCAACTTCAGATCCTCGAGATGGACGGACGAACCAAGCTCGACCTCCTGCAGGTCGATTTCAATATATTCGGGCAGGTCCTTTGGCAGGCAGGCGATTTCCAGGTCATTCATGATATGGTTGATCATACCGCCGCTCTTCACGCCAACACTCTTGTCCTCGTTGATAAAGTGGATTGGCACGCGCATGGTCAGTTTTTCGTCCTCGTCGATCTTCTGTAAATCGATGTGCATGATATTCTGCTTGAACGGGTGGCGCTGCAGATCCTTCAACACCACCTTGATCGGTTTTTTGTCCAGTTTCAGCGTGAGAATATGGGAATAGAATGCCTCATGCTCGAGCTGGTGGAAGATTTCATCGTGCCCGAGCGTGATTGCCCTGGCCTCAAAACCATGTCCGTAGACAACGCCCGGGACCTTGCCGTCACGACGCAGGCGGCGGCTCGCACCTTTCCCTACGTCGTTCCGTGTCTCGGCAACAAGTTCAAATTGTTTCATCATAGTACTCCGTTTAGATAGGTTGCCCGCCTTGCGACCAGGCGGGATAAAAGTCCGAGTCCCTAGTCAATAAACATGGAACTCAGTGAATCGCCCTGACTGATGCGGCGAATACTTTCCGCGAGCATGGCAGCGACGCTGAGCTGACGGATTCGCCCGCACTCTGCTGCCTCCTCGCTTAACGGGATGGTGTCGGTCACGACCAGTTCATCCAGTTTTGAATTGTTGATATTTTGCATGGCCTTACCCGACAGAACCGCGTGCGTGCAATAGGCCACTACCTTCACCGCGCCATGGCTTTTCAGCGCCCCGGCGGCGTTGCACAGCGTCCCGGCGGTATCCACCAGGTCATCGATGATGACGCAGGTGCGATCCTGCACGTCACCGATGATATTCATCACCTCGGATTCATTAGCCCGCGAGCGGCGCTTGTCGATGATGGCCAGTTCGGTATCGTCCAGGCGCTTGGCCAGGGCCCGGGCCCGGACCACACCGCCCACATCCGGCGACACCACCATCACGTTGTCGTACGGCTGCTTCCAGATATCGCCGAGCAGCACGGGCGATGCATACACATTATCCAGCGGGATGTTGAAAAATCCCTGGATCTGATCGGCATGCAGATCCACCGTCAGGGCATGATTGATGCCCACCGTGCCTATCATGTCCGCCACCAGCTTGGCCGTGATCGGCACCCTGGCGGAACGCGTGC
>JBFGPT010000247.1:0-3412 GCA_041564575.1 Gammaproteobacteria bacterium
GTACCGTATCATTGAACAGGAAGGTGTCCTGGCTGACCATGGCGATGTTGGCGCGCAGACTGGTCAGCGGAATTGTCGTAATGTCCCGTCCATCAATGAAGACCTGACCGCTGTCGACCGGGTAAAATCCGGTCAGGATGTTGGTCAATGTCGATTTGCCGGAACCGGAGGCGCCGACCAGCGCGACGGTCTCGCCGGCAGGGATGCTGCAATCGATGTCCTTGAGTACAATGTCCTGATCCGCCGCGTAACGGAAATTCAGTCCCTTGATCTCAATGCGGCCCTCGAAGCGCATGACGGGTCCGCTGTCTCTGTCCGCCTCTATCGGTGCATCCAGTACCGCGAACACGCTCTCGCAGGCCGCCATCCCCTTCTGAATGAACTCGTTGATACCAACCAGGCGTTTCAAGGGACCCAGCAACATGGCCATGGCGCCGAAGAAGGAGACAAAGGCACCGACACTGAGGTTACCCTCGATGGCCTGGCCGGTGGCGATGTAAATGATGATCGAGAGGAAAATGACCGTGATGAGTTGCACCGCGGGACTGCTGGCTACCGCGGCCATGGCGAATTTCATGGCATAGCGCCGGTTCTGATTGATGATCGTGCTGAAGCGATTTCGCTCCCGCTCGTAACCGTCGTAGAGTTTGATCAGTTTCTGACCGTTAATGCATTCATGGATAATATGGTTAATATCTGCCATTGAACCCTGGAACATGCGGCTCATCTTGCGTAAACGCCGGCGTATGACCATAACCACAGCGGCAATCAGCGGCGCGCTGATCATGGCTATCAGACTGAGTTTCCAGTTGATATAAAACATGTAGGCGAGCAGGCCGATGATCGACAGGGTATCGCGCACCATGACGGTCAGGGCATTGGTCGAGGCCTCGCGGATCTGCATGACGTCATAACTGAACTTCGAGACGATGCTGCCCGGCGTGTGCTGATCGAAATAGCGGCTGGGCAAGTTCAACAGGCGCTGAAACATGGCGTAGCGCAATTCCATGATGACCTTGTTGGCGACCCAGTGCAGGGCGCCGCCACTGGTATATGCTGCTATGCCGCGCACAGTAAACAGGCCGACAAACAGCAGCGGGATCATCAGGATGGTATCGGGATCGCGATCTATGAAGGCACCGTCCAGCATTGGCTTTAACAACGCCGGGATGGCGGGCTCGGTCATGGCCAGTACGATCATGGCGGCGATCGCCATTGAAAACACCCGCCAGTGTGGCAGGACATAGCGTAATAAACGCCCGTAGAGATGCCGATCCCGTTCAGTCCCGCTCATATCTTGTCTACAATTGAGATGCCCTGACTTGCACTGGGGGTGATTATATCCCATTGTGTAAGGTCCTGATATTCAAGGCGACGAATCGTTTCGTGGAAAAATTTGCCAATCGCGTAGACAGAGGCGCAACAGACTTATGCCAGTGACATATCCCATCGTTGCGGTGACAGGTTCGTCCGGCTCCGGCACCACCAGCGTCAAGGCCGCCTTCGAACAGATCTTTCGTCATGAAGGCATACGCGCAGCCATGATCGAGGGAGATTGCTTCCATCGCTACAACCGCACCGAGATGAATGAAAAAACCAGGGAGTTTGAAAAGAAAAACAAACGCCTGACCCATTTCGGTCCCGAGGGCAACCTGTTCGAGGAACTGGAACGGGTCTTCAAGGAATACAGGGAAAAGGGCACGGGGCGCCGCCGCTATTATATTCACAATGAAAAGGAAGCGGCAGAGCACGGTTTTCCCATCGGCTCGCTGACCCCCTGGGAAGACCTGCCGGAAAATTCAGACCTGTTGTTCTACGAGGGCCTGCATGGCGGCGTGGTCACCGACAAGGTCAATGTCTTTCAGTATGTCGACCTCCTTGTCGGCGTGGTACCGATCATCAACCTCGAGTGGATCCAGAAGATCCACCGCGATCAGTCCGTGCGCGGTTACAGCGCGGCCGACGCCACCAACATGATCCTGGGGCGCATGCATGACTATGTGCATTACATCACCCCGCAGTTCTCGCGTACCGATATCAATTTCCAGCGGGTGCCGACCGTCGATACGTCCAACCCGTTCGCGGCCGAGAAGATTCCCACCAACGATGAAAGCTTTGCCGTGATCCACATTCGCAACCGCCAGAAGATCGACGTGGATTTCCGCTACCTGCTGGAAATGCTGGAAAGCTCGTTCATGTCGGCACCGGACACCATCGTGGTCCCGGCCGGCAAGCAGATTTTCGCCATGCAGTTGATCCTGAACCCGGTCATCCACCAGTTGATGGAGCAGGTAGGCGCAGAGAATTGATAAAGCGGGTATACTCAACGGAAAAAGTACTGACCTGGCCATGCAATCCATCCTGATCTTCAACCCCAAGGGCGGCTCCGGCAAGAGTACCCTGGCCACCAATATCGCCGCCTGGCTCGCCGGCCAGGGCAACAAAGTCGCCCTCGCCGACCTGGACAAGCAGGGTTCCAGCAATGACTGGCTCGCGGTCAGGCCTGACAACCGGCCGCAGATAGACAGTGTCTGTGAAGACAGCAAGACCGTGCGCCCGGAGACCGGTACCGACTTCCTCATCATCGATTCACCGGCCTCGCTGCACGGCAAACGGCTGGCAAAATTCGCCAGCAACGCCGAACGCGCCCTGGTCCCCATCACCGCCTCGGCGATCGATGTGCGCGCGGCGGAGCGCTTTTTTGCCGAGCTGGTGTCGCTGAAGAAGCACATCAACCGCAAGATCAATATCGCCACCATCGCCAATCGCGTGCGCGAGGATACCAGCGCGGCCGGCCGGCTGGACAATTACCTCGAACACCTGAGCCTGCCTGACGGCCGCAAGCTGCCGTATCTCACCCGCCTGAGACAGAGTCAGAATTATGTGCGGGCGGCGGAACTGGGCCTGGGCATTTTTGAACTGGCACCGTCACAAACACAGTATGACCGGCAACAGTGGAAGCCCATCCTGGACTGGCTGACCCGCTAGACGGGCGCGCCCCTCCAACCATCAGACAGGCCCCGCACGTGAGCGCGCATAAAGTTACTATCGAGTCCACCGGCGACAGTTTTACCGTAGCCGAAAACCAGTCGATCCTGGACGCCGCCCTGAATCATGGCCTCAACCTGCCCTACGGTTGCCGTGACGGGGCCTGCGGCTCCTGCAAGGGCCGCGTTCTGTCCGGCGAAATCAGTTATCCCGACAAGGTACTGACCGGTATCAACGAGGCAGAACGCAATGCCGGATCGGCCCTGTTCTGCCAGGCACGGGCCGAGTCAGATCTGCTTATCGAGGCGCGTATCCAGGATCGGCAGGCGGATATCCCGGTGCGCAGGCTGCCGTGCCGCATCCAGCACATGGAAAAGCTCAATCACGACGTCATACAACTGCAACTGAAACTGCCCGGCAATGA
>JBFGPT010000248.1:0-3392 GCA_041564575.1 Gammaproteobacteria bacterium
GATACCCAGGTCAAGGGCGATGCCTCGGTAAACGATTTCGCCAAGCCGGCGATCCGCTTCGGCATCGGCATCAACCAGATCAACCTGGATCGTTACCTGCCGCCGGTGGAAAAGGGCGAGAAGGCCAAGCCGGCGACGCCGGAGACCGCCGCAGCCGGCGCCGCGCAGTTGCCGGTGGAAACCCTGCGCGGCCTGGATATCGACGGCAAGCTGCTCATCGGCACCCTGGTCTATTCCAACCTCAAGCTGAACAACGTCAAGCTGGCGCTGCTGGCGAAAGACGGCAAGATCAAGCTGGATCCGGCCTCGGCCGAACTCTACCAGGGCGCTTACGCGGGCAACGTCGCGCTCGATGCCACCGGCAAGTTTCCGAAACTGACCATGAATACCAACTTTAATGGCGTCGAGATCGAGCCGCTGTTGATGGATTTTCAGGGCAGCGCCAACCTCAAGGGCAAGAGCGACATCAACCTGGCCCTGTTCTCAGCCGGCTCGAATGCGACCGATCTGAAACGCAACCTGAACGGCCAGGGCGGCATCAAGATCACCAACGGGGTCTTCCAGGGCGTTGACGTGCGGCGCGTGTTGCAGGAAGTCGAGATCATGATCGAGAACAAGATCCCGGGCAAACCCACCGAGGGCGGCGAGACCGCCTTCGATCGCATGACCGCCAGTCTCGATATCAAGGGTGGGGTCATCAACAACAACGATTTGATCCTGACCTCCCCCGGCATCAAGGTCACTGGCAAGGGCATGCTGGCCAACCTCAATGACGAAACCTGGAAGTACAATCTGACATTGGCGGTGGACGAAACCACGGCGACCAGCAAGGACAGCCGCTACAACATCGGCGGCTACTCCATACCGGTGCAGTGCAGCGGCCTGATCAAGAACAAGCGCTGCGTGCCGGACGTTGGCGACGTGCTGACGACCATCCTGGAAAAATCCGTCACCGACAAGTTGCTGGAAGGCGTGGGACTGAAGAAAAAGCAGCCCGCGCCGACCACGACGACCACGCAGCCGACGACAACAACACAGCCGGCACCGACACAGCCGGCACCGACACAGCCGCCGCCGGAAAAAACGCTGGACCCGGGCGCCATCATCGAAGAGGGTCTGAAGGGCTTGTTCGGAAAATAGCATGCGCCACTGGCCGGGATTCTGTTTATTCCTGCTGACCAGTCTGGCCCAGGCCGGTAACATCGAACAGCTCGAGGTTGAGCATGAACAGGGTCGTTACAGCATTCATCTGACGGCTGTCCTCGAGGCCGGTTCGGACGCGGTCTTCGGTATCATCACCGACTACGATCGGCTGCACGAGTTGAGCGATTCCCTGATCGAAAGTCGCCTGTTGTCGTCGACGGATGCACAACACCTGCGCCGGCTGGTGGTTACGCACAGTTGCATCCTGGTATTTTGTTTCGAGACGCGCATGGTCGCCGACGTGACGCTGCACGATCGGCGCGAGATTATCAGCGAGTTGGATGCGCGCGAGAGCGATTACCGTTATGGCCGGCATCACTGGACGCTGACGCCGTTGTCCGGCACGCAGACGCGGGTACAGTTTGATTGTGAAAAGGAACCGTCCTTCTGGGTGCCGCCCGTGATCGGGCCCTGGTTGATCCGGCACCACATGCGCAGCGAAATCCTCAAGTCCATGCAACGCATCGAACAACTGGCGCAAAATGCCTGATCCGAAAGCGTTCAGCGCCGATCTGCTGGCATGGTTCGATCGCCACGGCCGCCACGCTTTGCCCTGGCAGAACAAAACGCCCTATCACGTCTGGATCTCGGAGATCATGCTGCAGCAAACGCAGGTGCAGACGGTCATCCCCTATTACCGCAAGTTCATTCGGCGCTTTAAAACCGTCCGCTCGCTGGCCAAAGCGGACCTCGACACCGTGCTGCACTACTGGACCGGGCTCGGGTATTACGCCCGCGCCCGCAACCTGCACCGGGCGGCACAACTGATCTGTACCGAACACGGCGGCGAGTTTCCCGATGACATCGACGCCCTGATGGCCTTGCCCGGTATCGGCCGCTCCACCGCCGGGGCCATACTCGCGTTAGGCTTCGGCCAGCGCCATCCAATCCTGGACGGCAATGTGAAGCGGGTATTGACCCGGGTGTACGCGATAGACGGCTGGCCCGGACAACCGGCAGTGGAAAAGAAGTTATGGTCGCTGGCCGAGCGACTGACGCCCGTGCGCCGGGTCGCGGATTACACCCAGGCAATCATGGATCTCGGTGCCACGCTCTGCACGCGCCGGCGGCCGGATTGCGATTCCTGCCCGCTGGCGAGTGCATGCCGGGCCCATGCCACGGGTCGCGCGCACGAGTTTCCCAATCCCCGGCCGAAGACCAGCAAGCCGCTGCGCTCGGTGATATTCCTGCTGCTGGAAAACGAACGGGGTGAAATCCTGTTGCGGCAACGGCCGGCGGCCGGGATCTGGGGCGGTCTGTGGAGTTTTCCCGAGTGCGAAAGGCAGGATGCCATAGGGGCGGCCTTGCGGGATCTCGGATTACGGGCCGTGGCAACCCGCGAATACACGCCGCTCCGGCACAGCTTCACTCACTTTCATCTGGACATTAATCCGGTACACTGTCGGGTCTCCGGGCGCGCGGCTGCTGTTCGTGACGAGGCCGGGACCTGTTGGTACGGTGGCACCGCCGCCCCGCAACTGGGCCTGCCCGCGCCGGTAAAGAAACTGCTGGAAACTCTGGAGTTATTCAATGACACGACAGGTACACTGCGTAAAGCTGGGTAAGGAGGCCGAGGGCCTTGACGCGCCGACCTATCCGGGCGAACTGGGCCAGCGCATCTTCCAAAATGTCTCGAAGCAGGCCTGGCAGCAATGGCTGCAGCATCAGACCATGCTGATTAACGAATACCGCCTGACTCCGGTGGACCCCAAGGCCCGGAAATTCCTGGAAGAGGAGATGGAGAAGTTCTTTTTCGAAGGCGGCTCGGAGAAACCCGGTGATTTCGTACCGCCCGATGCAGCGGGCTGACTTGACGCGCCGGACCCGTACCGGTTTAATACGCGCTTCTGATTTCCACGGAAAGCCTGAAATTAATTAAAAATTAAAGGCTTGCCTGCTTCCAGGTAATTCTGAATACGGCCAGGTTGCGGGGCCGCGCAGCGGCAGGGTATACAGGGGTTGAAAATCCTATTTTCAGTCCACAAGGGAAGGAAAAAATTTAGCCATTCTTAATATATGGCCAGGTAGCTCAGTCGGTAGAGCAGGGGACTGAAAATCCCTGTGTCGGCAGTTCGATTCTGTCCCTGGCCACCAATTATTCAACGACTTATAGAAAGGTCGTTTCTGGCTTCCGCCCCGCTCGTGTAATTTCGGTGGAAATTTGTCAGCGTTCCCTCTTCATTTGGACC
>JBFGPT010000249.1:0-3380 GCA_041564575.1 Gammaproteobacteria bacterium
CCAGTTACGATCTGGGTGACGCCCGGCTGCTGGGCGTCGACAGCGGCAAGTTGAATCTCGATATGTTTATGCAGCTGACGCAGTTCTTCGCGCCTTATGTATTCAACCCCGCGGACATGAACCCACTGAAGGAACTGCTGGAGAAGCACATCGATTTCAAACGCCTGGCCCGCGCGCGCCAGCCCGGCTGCTTTGTCGCCGCGACCAACGTCCAGACCGGCAAGCTCAAGGTCTTCAGACGAGAAGAGCTGACGGTCAGGCACGTGCTGGCCTCGGCCTGCCTGCCCTCGATGCATCATGCCATCGAGATCGACGGCCACAACTACTGGGACGGCGGCTTTGCCGGGAACCCGCCGGTATTTCCCCTGATCTTCGAGGGCAACGCCACCGACATCATCATCGTCATCGTGCATCCCCTGTCGCGCGATGAATTGCCCAGCACGGTGGAAAAGATCCGTGCCCGTTTCGGCGAGATTGCCTTCAGCGCCAGCTTCCTGCGCGAGATGCGCGCCATCGCCTTTTGCAAGCGCTACATCAACGACAGCTGGCGTCCGCTGGGCGCCCTGGAAAAACGCCTGAAAAATCTGCGCATTCACGTCATCCACGGCGATGAATATATACGTAAGCTGTCACCGAAGACCCGCTTCGAGGCCTCGCCGGACATGATCGGGCGCTTGCGATCGGTGGGTTATGAATCCGCGGACCGCTGGTTAGAGGACAATTACCAGCACCTGGGGATCGACAGCAGCATCGACCTGGAACAGATGTTCGAATAGCTTGCTCAGCCCGAGCGGCTGGTCACTTCCAGCAGGTGATAGCCGAACTCGGTTTTGACCGGGCCCTGCACGGTGTTGACCTCGGCGCTGAACACCACCTTGTCAAAGGCCTCCACCATCTGTCCCGGTCCGAATTCGCCGAGATCACCGCCCTTGCGTCCGGACGGACAGCGGGAATGCTCCCGCGCCAGTTCCGCGAAATCCTCGCCGGCGTTGATCCGGTCTTTCAAAGACTCGCACTCTTTCTCGGTATCCACCAGGATGTGCCTGGCCGTTGCTTTTGCCAATGGACTGCCCTCTCGTTACTGTTTTTCAGGACACAGTGTTGCATCAAGCCAGCACTGCCTGCAAGGACAGCGCTGAAAAACCGGCGTTCATGCGGTAGACATATGTCCATGTCAGCCTGCCGACGGGCATTTGTCCATTGTGACCCATAAGCCGTAACCCCAGACTGTGCACATAAGCAGTCAATTTTATTGAGGTGACACGATGAACGAGATGATTCACAAATACCCCCGCAGCCTGCGCTGGATCCATGCCGGCCTGGCCGTCTTCGGTATCGCCGCCTACCTGACCGGCGAACTTGCCGAGGAGGCCGAGCATGGCCTGACCGCCGGTTACTGGCTGCACGCCTACCTGGGCCTGACACTGGCGGTGTTCCTGTTCGGGCGCATCGGCTACGGCCTGCTGGCCAGAGACTGGTCCGTGGCCCGCTGGTGGAACGGTAAGTCCCGCCTGATCAGCGCCATCGTCGAGGATATCCAGGGACTGTTATGCCTCAGGCTGCCGGATCGGCCGGATCACAATGGTCTCGCCGGCGCCGTGCAATTGTTCGGCCTGCTGGTGTTCCTGTGGATGTCGCTGACCGGTGGCATATTGTTCTACACCGGCGGTCCGGAAGTCTCCGGTTTTGCCCATGCCGTCGGCGAGGCGCATGAAGTGGGTGAATCCCTGATCCCGCTGTTCCTGATCCTTCATATCGGCGCGGTTATCCTGCATACTCTGGCCGGACATGCCATCCTGCGACGCATGAACCCGTTCAACAAGCAGATCACGACGGATTGATAGAAACGATCAGGCGATTACACAATACTTTTCCCCTGCTGGTCCTGTGCGGAGCATCGGGGTTTTTTCTTTATGACATCATTGTGGACCTGGCCAGGGGCACGGACAGTGCGCTGCACCTGGCGCTGGAGGCAGGCGTTTTCATCCTGACCTCCATCGCTTTGTTCATCGAGATCCGGCGCGTGCTCGGCCTGCGCCGCCAGGTCGGTATTGCCCACGACCAGGTATCAAGACTGACCGGCGACCTGTACCGCCTTATAAACGAACAGTTTGGCGAATGGGATCTGACGGATACGGAGAAAGAGATCGCGCTGCTGTTGATCAAGGGATTGTCGATGCGCGAGATCAGCGCATTGCGCAAGGTCAAGGAAAAAACTATCCGCCAGCAGGCTGCGAATATCTACGCCAAGGCGGGTTACTCAAACCGCAGCGAGCTGGCCTCGCATTTTATCCAGGACCTGATCAATTCACCCTCAGCCTGAGCGGCGCTTCCACCACTCGCGGAACTCAGCAAAACTGATCATGCCGGTGCGGTTCGAGTCGATCTCCTCGAACAACTCGAGTTTTTCCTGCAGGTCCATACCGCTTTGTAACTGATCGATCATCTGGCGGAATTCATCCCACTCGATGGTATCGTTGTCGTTTTTGTCGAATTGCCTGAATATGTCTTCGAGTTCGCTCACCGGGCCTGTCTCCAGCATTGGTTGAATTTCGCGCCAATGGTAACTGAAACATGCACCGCATAACATCACCTTGAAGCGGTTTTTCAACAGAACCTTCGGGCTACGCTATTATCTATAAGCCATGCTTTGCGATTACCGCATACCCGGGATCCCAGGCCTGAAATTTTCCGCCGCAATCACGTGCCGCGCCGCGCCGATCCTGCTGACATTGAGCCTGTTGGGCGCCTGCACCGGCCTGCCACGGTCCAGCACCGGCGAAGACGATGCACTGCTGCAAAGCTGTGCCAGGTTGTACTCCGCGACAGATACGGTAGTCGATGCCGCCGGTGTGCGGGATGCCGAGGCCAGCCGCCTGCAAGGCTATCCCTACCTGCGCAGTAACCGTTTTCTGGCCTCCCTTGCGCCACACGCGGATACGATCGAAAAACAGGCGGCCTGGTTGCAACGACTGATTACCCTGGATCAACAGGGTCGCCGCGTGGAACTCGCCAACCTGCCCGAACCTGATCGGCATGAACTGGCAAAATTGACCGGTGTTGATGCCTCGCGTCTGCCAAAGCAGCTCGACGCCTGCGCAGCGGCCTTCATGACGCGGGACCTGGACCGGCCGGGACGTATTCAGATCATAAAGTCACTGGCGCAGGTCCGGGACGAGTATTCCCTCGTGCAGCGCCTGCTCGGTCTGTACTGGATCACGCGCTACGGGGTGTACCAGGGTTACCAGCAATGGAAGGCCGAGCACCTGCAAAGTTTCCGGGTAGCGCATGAGGACAAACAGTGGCAGGGTCGCGCCGTGGCCTGGCATCCTGTTGAACGCGGGGCTGAACAACTCGATGCCGCCGGCGTGGCCCGGATC
>JBFGPT010000250.1:0-3378 GCA_041564575.1 Gammaproteobacteria bacterium
GCCTGCATGGTCGGCCACGATGGTAACGCCCAGGATTTCGTCCTTGCCCTTCTTTGTGACGACCTTGATGAAACCGTGCGCCTCGCTTTCGGTGATGGCCCGATCCAGGTCGTCGATCCCGTAGATCGTGACCTCGTGGTCGATGTTCTTGTCCCGCGCCTGCTTTTCATTCAGACCGACGCGGGCGATCTCCGGATCGGTAAAGGTCGCCCAGGGGATCACGGAATAATCCACGCGAAATTTTTTCAGCCCGCCGAACAGCGCGTTCACCGCGGCATACCAGGCCTGGTGCGCTGCCGTGTGCGTGAACTGGTACGGTCCCGCGACATCACCGCAGGCATAGATATTATCGATACTGCTCTGCAGGCAGTTATTGACCCTGATGGTGCCCTGGCCGGTCAATTCGACGCCGATATCCTCCAGTCCGAAACCCGTGCTGTTGGCCTGGCGGCCAACGGCGACCAGCAGCTCGTCAAACGGAATTTCGACCTGATTACCGTCATGCTCACAGACAAGGAACTTTTCAGAACCGTTGACACGGACTTCGCTGGCGCGGTGATTGACGCGCACATTGATGCCTTCCTCGCCGAAGCGGCGGGTCATGTACGCCGCGACATCCTCATCCTCGCGGACCAGCAGCGATGGCAACATCTCGACCTGGGTGACCTTGCTGCCAAACCGGGCAAAGGCCTGCGCCAGTTCGCAGCCGATAGGCCCGCCGCCGAGCACCACCAGCCTGGCCGGCAGTTCGTCAATGTACCAGACGTTATCCGAGGTCAGACAATTGATTTGTTCAATTCCCCTGATAGGCGGAATAAATGGTCGGGCGCCACTGGCAATGATCAGGCTGCGCGCGGACAGGGTTTGTCCATTGACCGCCACCGTCCAGGGCGAGAGCAGGCGTGCTTCACCTTGCAGGCATTCCACGCCCAAACGGGTATACCGTTCAACCGAGTCGTGCGGCGCGATCTTTTGAATAATTTCCCGCACGCGCTGCATGATGTCACGGAATTCAAAGTCTGCCGCCGCGGATTTAAAACCGAAATCCCGCGCCCGCCGCACATGTGCCAGGAATCGTGCCGAGCGGATGAAGGCCTTGGAGGGCACGCATCCGGTATTCAGGCAATCGCCGCCCATTTTGTCTCTCTCGATCAGCGTTACTCTGGCCCGCACGGCGGCGGCAATATAGGCCGAGACCAGGCCGGCGGAGCCAGCGCCGAGGACGACCAGGTTCCGATCGAAATGACGTGGTCTGGTGCCGTTACTCATTTTGCGGCACCTGCATGCGTTTACGCTCGTACCAGTTCAGCCCGAGGCGGGTCAGCAGCGGTAACAGGCCCAGCAGCAGAAAGGCGAGGATGATATCGGCGGACAGAATCCCGGAGAGGGACTCCAGGTCCGCCAGTTGATTACCTGCGTTCACGTAGACGATGGTTGCCGGCAGCATGCCAAGCTGGCTGACCCAGTAAAACGTCGTCGTGCGTATGGTGGTGATGCCCATCAACAGGTTTACCAGCACATAGGGAAACACCGGCACCAGGCGGATGGTGAACAGGTAATAGCCGCCGTCATGCTCGATACCCCGGTCGATGGCCTTGTGCTTGTCCTTGTGCCGGTCATGCAAAAAACCCTTGAGCAGGTAGCGGGAGATCAGGAAGGCCAGCGTGGCGCCGATGGCCGAGGCAAACGAAACATAAAGCGTACCGGCCAGCAGACCGAACAGGGCGCCGGCCGCGATTGTCAGGATCGTGGCCCCGGGAATCGACAGTGCGGTGACCAGCACATAGGTAATAAAATATAAAAACGGAAAGAGAACGGGATGTGTGGCGTAAAAATCTGCAATCAACTGCTGCTGTTGCTTGACGTAGGCGAGCTCGAAAAAGCGGCCGAGATCAAGGGCAAAAAACAGCACAACCAGGCCGATGACGACACTGGCAAGCGCTATCCTCGCGGCGTGTTTATTTTTAAAAATAATCATATAATCAAAAGGTTATTATTATTCACAGCCGCTTGCCCGGTAACCGGCGCTTCCTCAGTCTGATTCGTGAAACAGCGATAAATTCACCCTGAATTCAGGCTGGCGGGCACCGCAAAAACCGGTATTATGCGGTACATCCGACAAGACATGTTAAAAGGTGATCATAAAACATGACAGGCCGAATGTTAGTGCTACTCGCTGGTGCGTTGCTCGCATTCAACCTGAATGCCGCCAAGTTCACGACACCCACCGGGCAGGTCAAGGATTCCGTCGAACAGGTGCTCAATATCCTCAAGGATAAAAAACTCGACCGCGATCAAAAGTGGGAGAAGATCGGCGTCATCATCAATGAGCGTTTCGATTTCAGAAGCATGTCACAAAGCATCCTGGCGACCAACTGGAAGCGGGCGACCCCGGAGGAGCGCGAGCAGTTCGTCGAATATTTCTCGCAATATATCGAGCAGACCTACCGTGACAAGATCGAGGCCTACGATAACCAGGAGATCAAGTTCGTTGACGAGAAGATCTATGGCAAGCGCGCACTGGTCAAGATGATGATCGTCACTGAGAACAGTGAAATCCCGATCGATTTCCGCGTCAAGAACAATGACGGCGAGTGGTATTCCTATGATGTCGTCATCGAGGGCGTCAGTCTGGTAAATAATTACCGGACAACCTTTGCCACGATTCTGAAAAACGAAGGCATGGAGGGCCTGCTCGACGATATCAGCCGCAGGGTGCAGAAACACAAGCAACAACAGGCGGCGGAACAGACTCCCGGTTGATGATCTGGCGCCGGGATACCGGTGCGTTATTGAAGCCAGATTTATCGCACGGTCTTGAGGTGTTTCTCCAGTGATTGACAGTACCGTTTGATCACTTCCACGCGGGCGAAGCGCTTGTCATTGGCATCGATCAAATGCCATGGGGCGTACTCGGTGCTGGTCCTGGCAACCATGTCGTTCACGGCAGCGACATACTCATCCCATCGTTCACGGTTACGGTAGTCCTCTTCCGTGATTTTGTGCTGCTTGTAGCTTATCTTTTCCCGTTCCTTGAACCTTCTTTCCTGCTCGTTCTTGTCGATGTGCAGCCAGTATTTCATGACAAGAATGCCGTGTTCATTCAGCTCTGATTCAAAATCATTGATTTCGCTGTAAGCACGCAGCCATTCATCATGACCGGCGAAGTCCTCAACGCGCTCCACCAGTACCCGGCCATACCAGCTGCGATCGTAGATCGTAATGTTGCCGGCGCGTGGCAGGTGGCGCCAGAATCTCCACAGATAATGATGCGCGCGCTCCTCGTCTGTGGGCGCCGCAATCGGGATCACGCGGAATTGCCTGGCGTCGAGTGCATGGGTAATACGCCGGATGGCGCCGCCCTTGCCGGCGGCATCC
>JBFGPT010000251.1:0-3346 GCA_041564575.1 Gammaproteobacteria bacterium
AGGGCGGCCACCGCTGCGGTCTCGGTGCGCAACACCCGCGGTCCGAGCCGGACAGCCTGAAAACCCGCGGCCCCGGCCGCGGCGATTTCATCGGCCCCCAGACCGCCCTCGCTGCCGATCAGGAGACTCAGCGCCTGTTCATCGCAACTCAACTCCTCAAATCCGGCTTCCGCCAGCGGGTCCAGTACCAGCTTCAGCGGAGTGTCATCACTGTCGATCCAGTCCCGGCTGCGCATGGGCGCCGACAGGTCCGGCAGCAGGTTCCGCCCGCATTGTTCGCAGGCGGCAATGATAATCTTGCGCCAGTGTTGCAGTTTTTTTTCCAGGCGTTCGCCCGCGAGACGCACGGCCGTGCGTTCATCGAGGATTGGCACCAGTCGCGTAATACCGAGTTCGACGGCCTTCTGTACCGTGTAATCCATCTTCTGCCCGCGCGAGATGCACTGGGCCAGGGTGATGCGCAGGGGGCTTTCGCGGTTGATATCGCTATGGTCCTCGATATTTGCCACTACCGCTTTCTTGCCGACACGTTCCAGGCGGGCACTGTATTCACCGCCCTCGCCGTTGAACAGCACCAGCGCCTGCAGTTCGCGCAGGCGCAACACATGGACCAGGTGATGGGCGGTTTCGGCGGGCAGCTCGACTGTCGTACCCGCTTGCAACGGCTGTGATATATAACAACGGGGTATTCTCATGGTGCCTGCAGGATGTCTTGATGCGTCCGGATAACAGTGGAGACAATATACACGAGTCGCCGGGGCCTGACGTATCGCCCGTCACGCCCGAAACGTTATAATGGCTGACAGGTCTGAATGAATGCCCTTTTTAACGCGCTTCGGGAGTTACCAGCATGCCAGTCGTCAATGCCAATGCCAAGTTCAATGTCGGCCAGTTGATCGTGCACAAGCTGTTCCAGTACCGTGGCGTGGTCATCGATGTGGATCCCTGCTTCCAGGGCACGGAGGAATGGTATGCGAAGATGACCTCGACCAATCCGCCGAAGGACATGCCCTGGTATCACGTGCTGGTGGATAATTCCGACCGGCAGACCTATGTTTCAGAACGTAACATCGCGTCCGATACCAGTAACCTGCCGGTGAACCATCCACTGGTCGAACAGGTTTTCAGCGCGTTTCAGGACGGCGCCTACCGGGTTGGACAACAAAGTCACTGATAGCCGCCATGCTCGCCAGCCTGAAAGACCTGATCGTTACACACCTGGCCTCGGACACTGACCCGGAGCAGCGTGCGCACGACCTGGAGCTGGCGACCGTCGCCCTGTTACTGGAGATCAGCCGATCTGATTCCGAAATGCAGCCGGAGGAACGAGAACTCATCGAAAAGCGCTTGCGGCAACGCTTCAGTCTGAGTGATGAGGAAATGCAGTCACTGCTGGAACGCGCCGGCACCGAGGTCGATAACGCCGTGTCGCTGTATGATTTCACCCGCCCCCTGAATGATGTACTGACCCGGCAGGAACGCGTGCATATCGTCGAATTACTCTGGGAAGTCGCCTTCGCGGACGGGGTGCTGGATAGATACGAGGAGTTTTACGTCAGAAAGATCGCCGACCTGCTGTATGTTTCGCAAAAAGACTATATCCGGACGAAACACCGCGCCAGCGCCGGCACTTCCTGATCCTGAAATTCAGGCCTCGGCAGTGGCCGAGCGTTCCAGCATACGGTTGATCAGTTGATCCTCAAGCTCGATACGGTTGGTGATGTTTTCCGCGAGATTCGACAGGATCCCTTCTATCTCGTTGAAGTCCATGTCAACCTCCTTGTTTGGATCAAAGCGTTCATTGAAGGCGAGCGCGATTTCGGTGGTTTGTTCAATTCGTGGATATATGCTTGCGGCAAGATCGGCTACGGATTTGCGCCGCTCTGTGCCTTCGGCGATGCGGGCATAAAGCCCGAAATGACCGGCGGCAATATAGTCGACCAGCACCTGACAAAACTCGTCGAAGACCTCGCGGTCGGAATCCGCCAGTTCATGGCCGCCCAGATCCGTGATCTGGAACAGCAGCGCCAGCAACTGCTTGCGCTCCTTCAGCATGTTCTCGATCAGTTCCGCGGAACGACCGCGTCTTTCATTAGCGGTTTTTTTTGTCATGGAATTACTCCCTGACCCATATTATTCAGTTAACGGCAGAGATGACAAGTACTTCATTATTTCCGTCCTTGAAAGAGAAACACTGTTTGCAGCACCACCCGTTGCAGGCGCATGCCCGGGTCGGTTCCGGACCGGGTCCGGGCAGTTTTCTTGCATATCAGTGTTCAGCCATCCATAGTTAATGAATTACAATAACAAAAGTACGATAATGCCGTTCACGGGATTGATGTTACGTCGACGGGAAAGAGAGTCCGAGATTGGAAATTCCAGGTTATAAAATCCAGCGCCAGATCGGTCAGGGCGGTATGGCAACGGTTTATCTTGCCATTCAGGAATCGCTGAACCGGCCTGTAGTTCTCAAGATCATGAATCCCGTGAAGACAGACACGGAGGAATGGCACGAGCGATTTCTTTCCGAAGGCCGTCTGATCGCCTCGCTGCACCATCCCAATATCGTCACCATCTACGATATCGGTATCTCCGGCCAGCACCTGTACATTTCCATGGAATTCATCGACGGCGGCGACCTGAAAAAGCGCATGGAACTGCCGATCCCCGCCGACGAGTGCCTGGAATACCTGATCAAGATCGGCTCGGCCCTGGGCGCGGCACACAAACACGGCATCGTTCACCGTGACGTGAAGCCCGCGAATATCCTGTTCCGCGACGAAGATACTCCCCTGCTGACGGATTTTGGCATTGCCAAGCAAATTGACATGGATATAGACCTGACCTCCACCGGTATCTTTCTGGGCAGCCCGAACTACGTCAGCCCGGAACAGGCGGAAGGGCTGGCCGTGGACGGACGCTCGGATATCTACAGCCTGGGTTGCATCTTCTACGAGATGCTGACGGGCATGAAACCGTACCAGTCCGACTCGGTTATCGAGATCGTCATCAAGCACAAGCAGGAACCCATCCCGCAATTGCCCGAGGAGTACAAGGAATTCCAGCCGCTGCTGGAACGCATGCTCGCCAAGAAACGCGATGATCGCTTCAGCGATTGCGCGGCCATGATCGAATACATTCGGGAAATCAAGCAGCAGTACCAGCACCGCCCGCAGAGCACTGATTTTGACGTCACCGTGGCCGACCGGCCGGCAGACATGGGTGATGACCGCCCGGTAAAAAAACTCAATTCCACCCTGTTGGTCGCACTCAGCATCGCCATCCTGATCAACATCGGGCTCAAGGTCGTGGAAATGAAGATCAAGGGCCCGGATAAAAATCAGGC
>JBFGPT010000252.1:0-3341 GCA_041564575.1 Gammaproteobacteria bacterium
CCACCAGCGCGGCAAAACTGACCCAGCCGATCCCCGCCGTGTCGGGGTGCGAGGCGGTTTTCTGCACGGGGCCAAGCACCGCGAAATCCAGACCGAGTTTCTGCGCCTGTGTCAGGTCCTGTGCGTTATGACAGGAAGCCGCCACGGTAAAATCCGCCGGACGTGGAGCTTCATGGCAGACCTGCAACCTGGCGCTGTTCAGGTGACAGCCGTCCGCGCCCAGCGCCAGCGCGTGCTCCAGACTGTCGTTGATCAATAATCGACAGTCGTAGCTATGGCAAAGTTTCAAGAGTTCAGCGAAGACGGCATCCACCCGTACACCGGACCTGTTTCGACAGCGAAATTGCATCAAGCGACATCCGCTGTCGAGAATCGACTCACAGTGTTCCAGAAAACCAAGAGCGAAAATTTCCGCTTCCGGTGTGATGCAATAAAACTCCGGCAGGGACAATGCCTTCAGGATATGCACATTGGCCGCGGGAAACCGGTAAGCCCCCAGCTTATCCTGATCCACCCAGCGGCAAGCCTGACCCTCACGACCGTGGATCTCGCCGTGCCACGCATAAACGAGATGTACATCCAGCAATACCGGGTAACCGCCGTAATCGTGATGGATATTGATCAAAGGCCTGGAGGCGTCCAGCGTCAGGTTGAGTTCCTCCAGCAATTCGCGCCGCAGGGCCTGCTCAATCGTTTCGCCGGCTTTGAACTTGCCGCCGGGAAATTCCCAGCAACCGCCATGCGGTTTTTCTGCAGGCCGTTCCGATATCAGGACCTGGCCGTGGTCATTGCGGATAACGCCAACCGCCACCCTGACTGGATCGGATGCGATCATTCTGGCACCGGGTGACACATAGTTCAGGTCCGGTATTCGGCATTGATCCTGACATAGTCATAGGACAGGTCCGAAGTCCAGACCAGTTCCCCGGCCACACCACGATTGAGCACAACGCGGATGAGAATCTCATCGCCGGCCATCACGGACTGGCCCTGTGCTTCTGTGTAGCTTGCGGAAATGCCGCCCTGCTCAACGATGCAAACATCATCAAGATAAATTTCCACGGCACTGACATCAAGGTCGTCTATACCGGCACGACCGACCGCGGCAAGTATCCTGCCCCAGTTCGGATCGGAGGCGAACACGGCAGTCTTCACCAATGGTGAATGCGCAATAGCATAGGCGACCTTGAGACACTCCTGCCGATCCACTCCCTGCTCCACCCGTATCGTCACGAACTTGCTCGCACCCTCGCCATCGCGGACGATGGCCCTGGCGAGAAACCCGAGAACCTTGTCCAGGCTGTCCCTGAATTTCCCGCAGTCCGGCGTATCCGCCTGGATCTGCACACCACTCTTGCCGGTCGCGATTAACAGGCAGGCATCATTGGTCGAGGTATCGCCATCGACGGTAATTCGATTGAAAGACTTTTCCATGCCCGCTTGCAACCACTGCTGCAACAAGGCAGGGTCAACCGCGGCATCGGTTGCGACAAAGGCCAGCATGGTGGCCATATCCGGCCGGATCATGCCGGAGCCTTTGGCAATGCCGGTGATCGTCAGCTCCGTCCCGCCCAGTACCAGCGTATCCGAGATCCCCTTGGCGACGGTGTCCGTGGTCATCATGGCGCGTGCGCATTCCAGCCAGCCATCCGCAGTCAATCCGTCGAAACATCTGCCGGCGGCCTGACAGATATTCTCGACCGGCAAGCGTTGGCCGATGACCCCGGTGGAGAACGGCAACACTTCCTCGACGTCGCATCCGGCCAGTTGCGCGACGTGCCCGCAACAGGCCTGCGCGTCCGCCAGCCCGGCGGCACCCGTCCCGGCATTGGCATTGCCCGAGTTGACCAGGCAGAATCTGGGCGCCTGCCCGCGGAGATGTGCTTTTGCCAGTTCGACCGGCGCCGCTGAAAAGCGGTTACGGGTGAATACCGCGGCCGCGCTGGAACCGGGCGCGATCTCCATCAGAAAGACATCAGTGCGCGGCTGCCGGTAGATGCCCGCCGAGGTGCCGGCCAGCCTGATACCCGCGATCGCCGCGAGGGATTGCGGTTCCGACAGACCGACGCTCATGGGATCAACGACACCCGGGCATTGTTATATGGAGTATGTTCCGCCCAGCTGTGCCTGCGGACTAGTTGAGACGACCGTGACATTGCTTGTATTTCTTGCCCGAACCGCACGGACAGGGCTCATTCCTGCCGATTTTACGTTGCTCGCGGACATACGGGGTTCGCTCCGGTTTTTTCTCGCTGTCGTGGTCCAGTGCATCCGGCGCCTCGGGATGATTGAACTGCATCTCCTGCTTGGGATGTTGTTGTTCCACGGCTTCGACGGAGCCGGGATCGCGGATCTGGATCTTGAACAGGATGCCCACCACCTCTTGCTTGATGCCTTCGAGCATCTCAATGAACAGTTCAAAGGCCTCACGCTTGTATTCCTGTTTTGGATTCTTGGCTGCATAGCTGCGCAAATGGATGCCCTGGCGTAACATGTCCATTGAGACCAGGTGTTCTTTCCAGAACCTGTCGAGCACATCCAGCATGATCTGCTTTTCCAGGCGACGCATGAGTTCGGGGGGCAACATTTTTTCCTTTTCCTGTACCGCGCTGTCTATCTCCTGCCAGATGCGCGCGCGCAGACCCTCTTCATCCATGTCGTGATCACTGTCCAGCCAGTCGCGGATTGGCATCTGCAGGCCAAGTTCCTTGTCAAAGGCTGCGGTCAGGCCGTCCACGTCCCACATTTCATCCAGGCTGCCCGGAGGGATATAGACGTTGATCAAATGATTGATGACATCCTCGCGTATCGCGGCGATATTTTCGGAGACATCTTCCGAGGAAAGCAATTCGTCACGCTGTTCATAGATCACCTTGCGCTGGTCATTCGCCACGTCATCGAAATCGAGCAGATGTTTTCGGATATCAAAGTTGTGCGCCTCGACCTTGCGCTGGGCATTTTCGATAGCACGGCTCACCAGCCCAGACTCAATGGCCTCGCCATCCTCCATGCCGAGCTTGCCCATGACATTACTGACCCATTCGGAGGCGAAGATTCGCATGAGGTTATCTTCGAGCGAGATGTAAAACCGGCTCGATCCGGGATCACCCTGGCGCCCGGAGCGGCCGCGCAACTGGTTGTCGATACGCCGCGATTCGTGCCGCTCGGTGCCGACGATATGCAATCCGCCGCTCTCGATCACCTTGTCATGGCGTTGCTGCCACTCGCTACGAGCCTGCTTGATCGTTTCCTTGTCGGCATCCTCCATTGCCTTCAGTTCGGCCTCCAGGTTACCGCCCAGCACGATATCCGTACCGCGGCCGGCCATGTTGGTGGCAATC
>JBFGPT010000253.1:0-3309 GCA_041564575.1 Gammaproteobacteria bacterium
AAGGTCGCGGTCTTGCCGAAACCGTGTGCGACGTTCTGCACCACGTATTTCAGGATCAGCAGTTCGTCGGCCTTGCGGGTCAGGGTATTGAACTTGGTGCCAATCTCGGCCTGGCCGGCGGTGGCCACTTCGTGGTGATGCACCTCGACGGCAACGCCCATTTCTTCCAGGATCTGGCACATGGCGCTACGGATATTCTGCTGGGAGTCTACCGGGGGTACCGGGAAGTAACCGCCCTTGACGCCGGGACGGTGACCTATGTTGCCTTCATCGCCCAGGCTTTCACTGTTCCACGAACCTTCGTCTGAATCGACTTCATAAAAAGCGGTATTGACGTCATCGCCCCAGCGCACGTCGTCGAAAATGAAAAACTCGGGCTCGGGACCGAAATAGGCGGTATCGGCAATGCCGGTGGATTTCAGGTAGGCCTCGGCGCGCTTGGCGAGTGACCTCGGGTCGCGCTCGTAACCCTGCATGGTGCTCGGCTCGAGGACGTCGCAGCGGATGACCACGGTCGGGTCGTCGTAAAACGGATCGAGTACCGCGGTTTCCGTATCGGGCATCAGGACCATGTCAGATTCATTGATACCTTTCCAGCCGGCGATGGAAGACCCGTCAAACATCTTGCCGCTTTCGAAAAAGTCATCGTCAATCATCGAGGTGGGAACGGTGACGTGCTGTTCCTTACCCTTGGTATCACAGAAGCGCAGATCGACGAATCCAGCCTCGCTCTCCTTAAGAAGCGATTTCACTTGTTCTTTGGACATCTTGATTTCTCCTAGCGTATTAATTGTGTGGGAGAACTGGCGGCCGTAATCACAGACTGCCTCCCCTCGTCATTGACTCACTTAAGAATGTATTAAACAGTTCTAGAGCTGTCCTTGGTGCATGAACTATGCCATCAATCCGACATTATAATCCCATTTTTAAACAAAGACCTACAAAGCAAACGCTTGCATAAAGCGATCAAATATAGTGCAACACCGTAATAGTGCGCACTATATTAGTGCGTTTTATATTGACCGGAGATGCACAGATGCCGGTCTGACAGGATCTCTATGAGCAGGTGACCCAGGCCATGTGCATGTAATTGTTTATTAATCTCGGCCGGTGTGAAGGCGGCCCGGAGGGAGTTGTAAAAATCACGCTGCAAGATCTCTGGCTCGTTGCCGGCATAATGTTTCACCAGGCGCTCGGTCACGATCTCGGTGGTCGGCCGCATCAGGTCCATGATGAAGATATGGGTGTCCGGCCGGGCAAGGCTGCCAAGACTGGTCCACAGCGCGGCGGCATCGTGCAGGTGATGCAGCAGGCTGTTGCTGATGATGAGATCGTAATTCGGGTGTGGCAGGGACAGCGCCGGCAACACCTGGCAATGCAGCGTGATGCGCTTTTCCAGGCCCTTTTTTTTCAAGGCCGCGGCCGCATGCTGCAACATGGCGGCGGAGCCGTCCACGGCATCCAGCAGGTTGCCGGGAAAGCGCCGGGCGAAGCGGATGGTGATATCCGCGGGGCCGCAGCCGAGGTCCACCACCCGGCCCATGCAGGCGCTCTCCGGCACCCGTTCGGCCAGGGCCTCGATAAACATATCGTGGGGTTCCTTGAAATCCGCGGCGGCATAGGCGGCGGCCTGTGCCTCGCCCTCCATCAACTCGGGTTCAGGTACCCGTCGCATCAGGGCAAGGTCTGTTCATGACTGAACAGATCTTCCAGGGATTCCTGGCGGCGGATCAGGTGGTGGGCCGCACCGTCGATCAATACTTCGCTGACGCGTGGCCTGGAATTGTAGTTGGAACTCATGCTGTAAGCGTAAGCGCCGGCGGAGCATACAGCCAGTAACGATCCGGGTTGCAGGCGCAGCCGGCGGCCCTTGCCGAGAAAATCCCCGGTTTCACACACCGGACCGACGATATCGTAGCTTTCCTCGCGCCCGTCACCTTGCTCGCGCACCGGCAGGATGCCGTGCCAGGCGTCGTACAGGGAGGGGCGCAGCAGGTCGTTCATGGCGGCATCGACGATGGCGAAATGATGCGCCTGGTTATGCTTGAGGTATTCCACGCGGGTCAGCAGCAGTCCGGCGTTGCCGACAATGGCGCGGCCTGGCTCCATGATGATTTCCAGTTTTCGCTCGCCCAGGGTCGCGATGATCATGGCGGCATAGTCGGCGGGATCTGGCACCGTTTCCTGCGCCTCGTAAGGGATACCCAGGCCACCACCGATATCGATGTGACGGATGTGTACAGCGTGTTCCTCGAGCTGCGCAAGCAGGCCGAGCAACCGTTGCAGGGCGTCCCTGAACGGCGCCAGCTCGGTGATCTGCGAACCGATGTGACAGTCGATGCCGGCAAGTTCGATACCGGGCATTCTGGCGGCCTCGAGATAGGTTGCCAGGGCGTCGCTGAAGTCGATACCGAACTTGTTTTCCTTCAGGCCGGTGGCGATGTAAGGATGGGTCCCGGCATCGACATCCGGGTTGACGCGCAGCGATACCGGGGCCTTGACCCCGGTGGCGTTGGCGATGTCATTGATGCGTTCCAGTTCGGCAATCGATTCGACGTTGAAGCAGCGGATACCGCATTCCAGGGCGCGTTCGATCTCGTCGCGGCGTTTGCCCACGCCCGAGAATACGACCTTGCCCGGCTCGCCGCCGGCACGCAGTACCCGTTCCAGCTCGCCGACCGAGACGATATCGAAACCGGAACCGAGTCGTGCCAGCAGGTTGAGGATGGCCAGGTTGGAGTTGGCCTTGACGGCATAGCAGACCAGGTGCGGATGTTTGCCGAAGGCGCGGTCAAAGGCCTGCCACTGCTGCTCGATGGCGTGACGGGAATACACGTACACCGGGGTGCCGTAGGATTCCGCGATGGCGGTCAACGGCAGATCTTCGAGACAGAGGATGCCGTCCCTGTAGTCTGGCTGGGTCATGCGGCCGGATCAGACCGGTCGCTGGTCTGATATTTCGATCAGGCTGCTTGCTTCCGGCTGGTACAGATCGCCTTTTTGACCACAGGCAGCAAGGGCCAGTACTACCATTGTCATGCCCAGGAAGCGGACAAACCTGACTGTGATCATGCGCATGTGGGTCTCCCGTTTAGAAGTACTCTGGGTAAACGATTATACCGGCGTGATATAGTTCTTGAAATCACTTCAGTAAAATTGCGAGTATTGATCGCAAATAATAACAACCATTCGTGAAACCCTGCCCATGTCCAGACAAGAAAACCCGGTAATCATCCGCACCGGCGATGCGCACAAGGCGAGTGTCATCTGGCTGCATGGCCTTGGCGCCGACGGCAACGATTTCGCGCC
>JBFGPT010000254.1:0-3304 GCA_041564575.1 Gammaproteobacteria bacterium
CGGCGCCATGAAACAGGGCGTCGGGCTGAACCGGATACTGGGGACAATCCATATCTACCCCACCATGTCCGAGGCCAATAAATACGTCGCAGGCGCCTGGAAGAAAAACCATGCCCCGCAACTGTTACTTAAACTGATTGGAAAATATCACGACTGGATGAGGAAATAGCGGTGAGCAGCTTTGATTATGATTTGTTCGTTATCGGCGCCGGCTCCGGCGGGGTTCGCGCCGCGAGGATGTCCGCCGCGCTCGGCGCCCGTGTCGCCATTGCGGAGGATCGCTACCTGGGCGGCACCTGCGTCAATGTCGGCTGCGTGCCGAAAAAACTCTTCGTGTATGCCTCACACTTTGCCGAGGATTTCGAGATCGCCCGCAGCTTCGGCTGGTCGTTCGACAACAAGCGCTTTGACTGGCCGACCCTTATCCGCAACAAGGACCGGGAAATCGCGCGCCTGAACGACGTTTACAGAAGAATCCTGGAAAACAACGGCGTGACGCTTGTTAATGGCCGCGCCGTGCTCGTTGACGCCCATAACATCGATATCGATGGTAAAAAGATCAGCGCCGAAAGGATCCTGGTGGCTACCGGTGGCTGGCCGGATATCCCGGAGATCCCCGGGCGCGAACATGTCATCAGTTCCAACGAGGCCTTTCACCTGGACAGGCTGCCGGAACGGATCGCTATTGTCGGCGGCGGTTACATCGCTGTCGAGTTCGCCGGTATTTTTCATGGCATGGGTGTCGATACCACGCTGATCTATCGTGGGCCGCTGTTTATGCGCGGCTTCGATACCGGGATTCGTGAACGGCTGGCCACGGAGATGCGTCACCAGGGCATCCGGCTGATATTCGACAACAATCTCAATGCCGTCGAAAAAACCGGGGACAGCCTGTCAGCGGTATTCACGGACGGGTCAACCATGGAATTCGATACCATCATGTATGCCACCGGCAGGAAACCCAACACGGCGAACCTCGGGCTGGAGCATGTCGGCGTACAATTGAATGAGCAGGGCGCTATCGAAGTCAACGAACATTACCAGACCAGTGTGCCATCCATCTATGCGGTGGGTGATGTCACCGATCGCATCAACCTGACGCCGGTGGCACTGGCAGAGGGCATGTTTCTCGCCCGCGAACTCTATGGCAAGCCCGCTGAGGCAATTGACTACGACCTGGTGCCGACCGCGGTCTTCAGTCAGCCGAACATCGGCACGGTCGGGCTGACCGAAGATGAGGCCCGGACCCGGTATGGCGAACTCGATATTTACCAGTCCGCGTTCAGGCCCATGAAACTGTCCCTGTCGGAGTCCGAAGAGAAGACATTCATGAAAATGATTGTTGAGCGCGGCACCGATCGTGTGCTCGGCGTCCACATGCTCGGGCAGGAAGCCGGTGAAATCATCCAGGGCATCGCCATCGCCTTGCGGGCCGGGGCAACCAAGTCGACCTTTGATACGACCATCGGCATACATCCGACCTCGGCGGAGGAGTTCGTCACCATGCGGGAACCCGTGGCAGACGTCTGACGTCGCCAGCTTCACGCGATTATCACGCCATGCTTGCTATGATGTGATCATGGAAAATACGATTCAGGGACAATTGCTGGTTATCGAGGATAACCGTGATATTGCCGACATGGTCTGTGATTATCTGGAAGGCCGTGACTACAATATTGATTATGCCGCAGACGGCATCTCCGGGCTGCATCTGGCTGTAAGCAATGCCTATGACCTGATTGTGCTGGACCTGATGCTGCCGGGTCTTGACGGCCTGGACCTGCTGAAGCAGTTCCGCACACAGGCCCGGGATGCCACGCCGATCCTGATCCTGAGTGCCCGTGACACGCTGCAAGACAAGATTGCCGGCCTCGACGCCGGGGCCGATGATTACCTTCTGAAACCATTTGAAATACAGGAACTCGAAGCAAGAATTAGGGCCCTGATCCGCCGCAACCGCGGCCAGGTCAGTCCCAGTATTCTGCGCGTGGGTGATCTCGAATTTGACATTGGTACGCTGGAAGTCAGCCGGTCCGGCAAGGCCCTCAAACTGACTCCGATCGGGATAAAAATACTCCAGATACTGATGTCGGCCTCACCCCGCGTCGTCCAGCGCCGGGAAATCGAACAACAGATATGGGGGGATATCCTGCCGGACAGCGACACACTGCGCAGCCACCTGTACAACCTGAGGAAACAGGTGGATAAACCGTTTCCGGTACAGTTGATCCATACCATACAGAATTCAGGCTATAAAATTGCTCTTCTTGAATAATCGCTCCAGCGGCCTCAGAAAAAAATTCTGGCAGGCCTTCGTGCTGCAAATCTTCCTGATCAGTATCACGGTGATCCTTGGCATCTATGCCACCCGCTATGTACTCGGTGACATCCTGCTTGAACGCGCACTCAGGGATGAAGCCAGTTTTTTCTGGGAACGTTACGAAACCGATCGCGATTTTCCGAGCCCGGACACCCGAAACCTGACAGGTTACCTTCGAAGCCGCGGTGAGATTCCCGTACAGTTACGGAACCTCGGTGCGGGATTTCATCATCTTTCGAGTTCCGCCAGCGAAGTATATATCGTGCTGGTTTCTGACAAATACAATGACAGGTTGTTGCTTGAATTTGATGGTGAAAATGTCGGCAAACTCGCCCTCGTATTCGGTGTTGTTCCATTGTCACTTTTGCTAATCGTAATCTATCTGAGCAGCTGGTTACTCTACAAATTCTCACAACGCGCAATCTCACCGATTATCCAGCTGGCACAGAATGTCAGGCGCTATGATCCTGATCAGGATAAAAATTTCACGTTCAGCGACGACCTGGAAATAAACGAACAGGATCAGGAAGTAGCAATACTGTCGCGGGCGCTGGATGAATTACTGGCACGAATCAACCGTTTCGTGGAGCGCGAGAGGAATTTTACCCGTGACGCAAGCCATGAACTGAGAAGCCCCATTACCGTTATCAAGATGGCATCGGACATGATCGATTTGGATGACAGGCTGTCCGATAGTGACCGGCAGAATCTTGAGCGTATAAAAAGATCCGCTCGTGACATGGAAGGTCTGATAGAGGCACTGTTGCTGCTGGCAAGAGAATCTGAAGACATGCTGGAAATAAAGGCTGTCTGTCTGAACGATCTTGTTGACGACGAACTTGAACGCGCAAAACTGCTCTTCGCCGGCAAGAACATTGAATTCAAAAAACATGAAAAAATCAGTTTGATCGTTGATGCATCTGATCGCGTGCTCTCGGTGATGATCGGCAACCTGCTGAGGAACGCCTGTACCTATACGGATGC
>JBFGPT010000255.1:0-3303 GCA_041564575.1 Gammaproteobacteria bacterium
CGGCATGGCGACGACGTTGGGTAGCAGTACGCCGACATGATCGCCTTTTTCCGTGTCCTGCTTGAGCAGTCCGGCCAGCACCAAGGTTTTGAGCGTAATTTGCTGATACGTGGCCGGTTCGCGGTTGATGTCCTCGACGATAACGGAATCCTTGCCGAATTTGCTGCGCGCCTCAAGAAACGCGGAAAACAGGTTCGTGCGGTGGTTGTAGGAGCGGTAGATCAGCTCGTACATGATGTCTTGCATCTTCATTGCCGCGGCCTGCCTGCGGACATGACCGTGTACCGAGGGATCGATGCTGATCTTGCGCGGCGGCAGTACGGTAAGGCTGATTTTGGGGAAAGTGACAATACGCCCGTTGCCGCGCATGTAGGACAGGGGGCTGTACTGGGCGCCCTCAATGGCGATCGGCAGTACCGAGGCTCCGGATTTATCGGCAATAAGACCCGGCCCCTCGTAGACCTTCATCAGCGTGCCAGTCATGGTGATGCGGCCTTCAGGAAATATGACCGCTTTGTTGTTGGCGTTGATGAAGCGGATCATGGACTTGATCGACAGGGGGTTGGTCGGGTCCATGATGAACAGATCGACGAATTTCAGGAAGGGGTGGAAGAATTTCTTCTCGGCAATTCGTGTATTGATGGCGAAGGTCGGTGTCATCGGCAACCAGGCATACAACAGGGCACCATCCAGAAGCGAGGTATGATTGGCGACGATCAAGACCTTGTCTCCCGCCTCGTGGTAATGCTGCATACCGTCGACCTGCACGCGATACAACAGGCGCAGCAGGCAGCGCAGCAGGAATTTCAGGAAGCGGATGATCACGCGTTTCGCCCTGTATTCATGCTGGCATCGGATGCGGCGCGCGGGGTTTCATGATGGACCAGGATATCAGCGCTTTGCGGCGATCCCTTGTAACATCACGCGCCCGTGGTGGCGGTACGAATTTGCAGTTGCTGACCGGGTTGCAAATGACGCGACTTGGGCAACTTGTTCCATTTTCGCAACTCGCTGACGGAGACGCCGAATTTTCTGGCTATCAGCCACAGGGAGTCGCCGGCCTGCACCTGGTAATGGATGGTGCCGGCAGGATTTTCCACCGGGTGTGCGACGGCGGCCATGATGCCGCCCGCTGATTCCTGCTGCTGGATGAAAATTTCAATCTTTTGCCCCGGTCTCAAGATGGTGCCAGGTTGAATGCCGTTCCACTGACACATTTGCCTGATACTGATGCCGTACTGGCGGCCGATGTCCCACAGGGTGTCGCCGCGCTTGATGGTGTAGACGTACTTGCTGCCATCCGGGCTGGCCTTGAGGTGTCGGAATCGCCGTGATTCCTCGCTCAAGGTGTAGTAAGCGGACGGTTTGCTTGATACCGGGATGAGCAGGGATTTGCCGGCGCGAATACGGTTACCGCGCAAACGGTTGCTGTCTTTCAGCGCGGTAATACTGGTACGGTGGTGGCGGGCGATCCCGCCGAGGGTATCACCACGCTGGATGACGTAACGTTTCCAGCTGATACGGTCCTCGCCGGGGATGGCCGCGAGTCGTTTTTCGAAGTTGCGCGCCACGTTGACCGGCAGTAACAGGCGGTGCGGACCCGCCGGATCGGTGGCCCAGCGGTTGAATCCCGGGTTGAGTGTGTAGATCGCATCCATGTCCAGACCGCTCAACTCGGCGACCATGGCCAGGTCGATCTGTCCGTCGACCTGGATGACGTCGAAGTGCGGCCGGTTGGCGATCGGTCGCAGGTTGATATTGTACTTCTCCGGATGGGCGATAATTTCGGCGATCGCGAGCAGGCTGGGGACATAGTTTTCCGTTTCACGGGGCAGGTCCAGTGACCAGAAATCGGCAGCCTTGCCATGCGCGCGATTACGCTTGATGGCGCGCTCGATTCTGAACTCGCCGGCATTATAGGCGGCCAGCGATAATTCCCAGTCGCCGTTGAAACGTTGATTGAGTTCACCGAGATACTTGAACGCAGCGTCACTGGCGGTAATGATGTCACGACGTCCGTCATACCACCAGTTTTGCTTGAGTCCGAAGCGCTTGCCGGTACCGGGGATGAATTGCCAGAGCCCGGAAGCCCGGCTGGGCGAGTGGGCGAAAGGCTGATAGGCGCTTTCTACAACGGGTAACAGTGCCAGTTCCATGGGCAGGTCGCGGCGGCGGAGTTCCGTGACAATATGATACAGATAAGGTGTGGCGCGCCCGGCGACGCGGTCCAGATAGGCCTGGTTGCGTTTGAACCATGCCAGCTTGGCCTGAACCTTACGGTTGTCGGTGTGCCGTCGCAGCCTCAAATCCTGACGGATCACCTGCCACAGGTCGTCCGCTGGCACCGCGGCGATGCTGGTATCATTATCCCCGGTATCCATGGCCTGCTGATCGTGCCAAGTGGGGTCTTGATCCGCATCGGCTCTGGGCCATGCCTGTTCGGCAGGATCAGAAATCGCGGCGGTTTCGCCGTGCGTATGTGGACTCTGGGATTTGACGGTTGAAAAATTACAGGCGGCGAGCGGCAGGAACAGGAGCAGGTACGCGAGGAGTTGTTGAAATCGCATTGCGCAATGCTATGGATGAGACACCACAAGGTCAAGTAAAAAGATGGAATCGGCGTTCAACAACATGAATAGATACAGATGCTTAATTCGAGATTTTCATCTTACACGATCAAATCTATACTGGGGACGGTAACAGGGCAGCGATCATGACTTCAGCACTCAAGAGTACGGCATCTCCGCCGATGAACCTGGTCCGGCAGAAACTGCATGGCTGGTTCACGTCCCGCCTCGGGCAGGGATTGCTGGTGCTGGAAAAACAGCATATGCACCATGCACTGAACCGGCTGTTCGGTTATCACCTGGTACAACTGGGCCGCTATACCGAGACCGATCTGCTCGAGAGCAGCCGCATCACGCACAAGGTCGTGCTCGACCTGTATCGCAATGATACGGAAGATGGCTATTCACACGTGCTCAGTAGCTGCGACAGCCTGCCAATCGCCAGCGACAGCCTGGACGTCGTGGTGTTGCCGCATGCCCTGGAATTCGAACAATCACCACACCAGATATTGCGCGAGACCGGCCGCATACTGATTGGCGAGGGGCATGTGGTGATCCTCGGATTCAATCCCTGGAGCCTGTGGGGACTCTGGCGCCTGTTACTGGCCTGGCGCGACGAACCGCCCTGGAACGGACACTTTATCAGCCTGCCGAGGATCAAGGACTGGCTGACCTTGCTGGATTTTGAAATCGTTCATGTCGAGCATTTTTATTTTCGCCCGCCGGTGCAGCACCA
>JBFGPT010000256.1:0-3302 GCA_041564575.1 Gammaproteobacteria bacterium
CGTTGGTGATTCATAAACGGACATCTCGCTCATTGCCATTGTCCGGGTCATTCCGGAGTCGAGAGTGCCGGTCGCGATAATGTCGATCGGCGAGCCGCTGTTCGGCGTGAACGTTGCGCTGTAGACGTGATCGCCAAAACCGGTGGCAGGCAGGGTGTACCCCGTGCACATGCTGTTGTCCGCGGCCCATCGCGCGTGCTGCAGGCCGGCCTCGGCCACCAGCCGCAGTTGTTCCGCCGCGAGTTGATTGCCGACCTGTACCGTGTTCATGCCGGACTCGCGGTTCATGAGAAAAGCCACCAGCGCCACTACCAGCAGGGAAAAGGCCACCGGCAGCAGGACATAACCGGCTTGGCGGACTATGAATGAATTGCGAATTCTGTTCACAGCCCGGACCCGACGCGGACATGCGTGTTGAGGCCGATCTCATTGCCGCCGACGCCCTGCAGGGTCAGGCTGATTTCGACAACGACGGCCCGTTTACCGGCGGCGGGAATGCGCGTGGTGCGAAACGACGAAACGTTGTCGGCAACGACACGTTCCGTGTAGTCCGTGCCGTCCACCGGGTTGATATCCGGCATACGCTCCATGAGGTTGGTTCCGGACAGGAAATAAACCACCGGGTCGAGCCAGTCTTCGTTGCTCTGACCGTCTTCATCATCATCGCTACTCTGCCCCTCATCAACAAGGCCGTCACCATCATCGTCTATACCGCTCAGGCCCGGGGCATTGTCCTTGTTGTTGTCTTGCTGAATATCTTCATCAATCGATCCATCGCCATCATCATCAATGCCATTCAGGTGGTCTTCTGTATCGACACCATCCTCATCATTATCCTTGTTGGGCGTACCTGCGGTAACGTCAATATTACCGTCATTGTTATCGTCGATGCCGATGAGGCCTGGCATATTGTCGTTGCTGTTGTCATTTCCCAGGTCTTCATCAATCCTGCCGTCCTTGTCATTGTCCGCATCGGCAAAGCCGTCGCTGTCGCGGTCGATGGTCGGGTCCAGCGTTACCGCCAGCACGCCCGGGTCGCGCGTGCTCTCGCTCCAGGCGGTGCCCGGGTTTTCGGCCAGTGGCAACAGCAAGCGCTCCGTGCGGCTTACCGCCTGCACCATGCGCTGCATGGCGAACTGCGCCTGCCGGGTCAGGTCGTTCTGTTCACGGCTGTGTTCCCGGGCGCGCAGGCTGCCACCGACGACCGAGTAGATGCCCAGTATCAGCATGGCAGCGATGACCACGGCAATGAGCAGTTCCACCAGGGTATAGCCCGCCGATTGCGAAAAGCCCCGATGTTGTTTATATGTTTGGTTCATGGCGGTCATGATGATGCCGGCTCATGGCACGGTCAGACTTTCCATGGACAGCGCCATGTTTTCGATCTTGACGCGTACCCAGAGCAGGTTGGCATCCTTGCCGGTGAAGGGATCGTTATCGGCATCGGCGTTGTCCGCGTCGTATTCCGACAGGAAGACGAGGCGGCGATTCGGCGTGGCCACGGCGTCGGAGTAACTACTGGGCACGGTCTCGGAACCGGCGGCTTCCGCGGCGGACTTGAGCGAACCATAGGATTCCGCCAGCACGTCTTCCATCTTCTCCAGCAGGCGGTAGTGCTGTACGGTCAGGTCCTGGCTGACGGCCGCCCCGCGCAGGCCGGTCGACAGGGCATCGATGGCGGGTGCCAGGCAGAAACTGACGATAACGGTGGCGACCAGGACCTCGATGTAGGTCAAACCGCGTTGACTGGTTGCAGTTGTGAAGTTCACAGTCATTGCACCGTCACCCGGCCGGTCAGCGGCGAGATGTTGATGCTGCGCTGCTTGCCGGCATAATCGAGCAGGATACTTCCGGTCCCCAGTTGATAAGTGGAGCCGTCGTTTAGCTTGGTCCACTTCGGCGTACCTGCGGCATCGAATACAAGATTTTTAAGGCTGGTGTAACCGGGATAACTGAAAGGATTGGTGGCATTGGCGATGATTACGCCGCCGGAATTCGGGATATCGCTGATCTGGAACTGGTAGGGTTTTTTATCCAGCGGATGGGTCAGGATGTATTCCTTGCCGATGGTGGTGCCCGTCATGTCGGCCTTGTAGACGGTGATCTTTTGCGTGTTCTGGCTGATCTCTATGCCGTGGACCAGGCCGGTGCGCACAGCCTCGTCACGGGTATAACGCAGGGCCTGCATGATTTCATTGGTGACACTGTCGAGACGGGTTTCATCGGCGGGCTGGCTGACGGGAAGTATGATAGCGGCAACGAGGCCGAGTAAGGCGACGGTGATGGAAACTTCGACCAGTGAATGTCCGCGCTGACCTTGCATCTTTCACCACCATTTTGACGGGCGTATCCCGGCATCATGTCGGGATACGCCCGGTTATGGTCAGCTGTCAGCGATCATCGTAACTGCTGTGGTCGGCAATGAACTGGCCGGTCTTGACGTCGTACTTCCAGCCACCCGTGGTTGAAGCGGAAGTCATGCCAAGCGCACCGGCAGTTTCAATCGCCACCGTGGCACTGTTGGTGAACGGGTTCTGGGCCATGGTCGATTTTTTCATGTACGGGCCGTACTTGAAATTGGCGTCCGACTTGGTGCAGCCCTCGCCGTTGATATCCGTATACAGGCTCAGGTGACTGAGGAAGGCGGCCTCGGAGTCGGCTGCTCCGGTACCGGTGGTGCCAGCTGGCCCGGCGGCACAGTTGGCACCCACGGCCGTCTTGGAGCCCGGGTAGTGCCCGTGCTGCTGCTTGTACAACTCAATGGCTGAGCGGGTATTTGACAGCGTGGCATCCAGCGAGGACAGTTTTGCGTCATCGGTCGCCGAACTGAACTGCGGCACCAGGATGCCGGCCAGGATGGCGAGAATGACGACCACGATCAACAGTTCAACCAGGGTGAAGCCCTGTTCCTGCAGGCAGGTTTTATTCCGGTTCATTTTCATCTTGATAAGCTCCAATAACAGATACCGTCTGGTGTGAATATCGGCCAGCCGAAACTTTCCTTTAGGAGAAAAATGGTATTGCAGACAGGATCCTAGTGAACGGCGCGGGACAGCTTGAAGATGGGCAGGATAAGGGAACTGACGATGAGGCCGACCACCACGCCCATGACCAGCAACATCAGAGGTTCGATCATTTTTGACAGGGACTTGAGCTTCAGGGCCAGGTCTTTCTGGTAGTGATCGGCTATGCGGGTGCAGACCAGGGCCAGCTTGCCGCTTTCCTCGCCGGTCTTGACCATTTGCCGGATCAGGGGCGGTATGAATCCGGTCTCGTTAAAGCCGGCGGCGAAGGTGCGACCC
>JBFGPT010000257.1:0-3279 GCA_041564575.1 Gammaproteobacteria bacterium
CCTGGGTATCGTTCCCAAACCTCTGGACCCCGAACAAACCGCTGCGCTGGTCGAATTGCTGAAAAATCCGCCAAAAGGCGAAGAAGAGTTTATTCTCGATCTGATCACCCACCGCATTCCGGCGGGCGTCGACCAGGCCGCCTATGTGAAAGCCGGCTTTCTCGCCGCCATTACCAAGGGCGAAGCTGAATCACCGTTGATAGACAAGGTCAAGGCGACCGAACTTCTGGGCACCATGCTGGGCGGCTACAACATCGCACCGCTGGTCGATTGCCTAGACGACGATGACCTGGCCCCGGTCGCCGCCACGGCACTGACCCATACCCTGCTGATGTTCGATGCCTTTCACGACGTCAAGGACAAGGCCGACGCCGGTAACGACCATGCCAAACAAATCATAAATTCCTGGGCAGAGGGCGAATGGTTCACCGGTCGCGAGAAACTGCCCGAGAAGATCACCGTGACCGTCTTCAAGGTCTCCGGTGAGACCAATACCGATGACCTGTCCCCGGCACCGGATGCCTGGTCGCGGCCCGATATCCCCCTGCATGCCCTGGCCATGCTGAAGATGCCAAGAGACGGCATCACCCCGGACAAGCCCGGCGAGGTCGGTCCGATCAGCCAGATCGAGGAACTCAAGGGCAAGGGACATCCCCTCGCCTACGTTGGTGACGTGGTCGGCACCGGCTCGTCGCGTAAATCCGCCACCAACTCCGTGCTCTGGCACATGGGCGATGACATTCCCTTCATTCCCAACAAGCGCGACGGCGGTTTCTGCCTGGGCGGCAAGATCGCACCCATTTTTTTCAACACCATGGAAGATGCCGGCGCCCTGCCGATCGAATGCGATGTCGCCAAACTCAACATGGGCGATGTGATCGACATCTATCCTCACGCTGGCAAGATCACAGCGCACGATTCCGATGAGGTCCTGAGCGAATTCGAATTAAAGACCGATATCCTGCTGGACGAGGTGCAGGCCGGTGGCCGCATCCCCCTGATCATCGGCCGCGGCCTGACAGTTCGCGCGCGTGAGGCACTGGGCCTGCCGCCTTCGGACCTGTTCCGCAAGCCCGTGCCACCCGTGGAAAGCAGCAAGGGCTATACCCTGGCGCAGAAAATGGTCGGCAAGGCCTGCGGCGTCGAAGGCATCCGCCCGGGCACCTACTGTGAACCGAAAATGACCACGGTGGGTTCGCAGGACACTACCGGGCCCATGACCCGGGATGAACTGAAAGACCTCGCCTGCCTCGGATTTTCCACCGACCTCGTCATGCAGTCGTTCTGCCACACCGCGGCTTACCCGAAGCCGGTCGATATCGACACCCAGCACACCTTGCCGGATTTTATCCAGACCCGCGGTGGCGTCGCCCTGCGGCCCGGCGACGGCATTATCCATTCCTGGCTGAACCGCATGCTGCTGCCGGACACGGTCGGCACCGGCGGCGATTCGCATACGCGCTTCCCGATCGGCATCTCCTTCCCGGCCGGTTCCGGTCTGGTCGCCTTCGCCGCGGCCACCGGTGTCATGCCGCTGGACATGCCGGAATCGGTGCTGGTGCGCTTCAAGGGTGAGTTGCAACCGGGCATCACCCTGCGCGACCTGGTCAATGCCATTCCCTGGGCCGCGATCCAGACCGGTGACCTGACCGTCGCCAAGCAGGGCAAGAAGAACATCTTCTCCGGCCGCATACTCGAGATCGAGGGCCTGCCGAATCTGAAATGCGAACAGGCCTTTGAACTGTCCGATGCCTCGGCGGAACGTTCCGCAGGTGGTTGCACGATTCGTCTTGGCAAGGAACCGATCATCGAGTACCTGCAGTCCAACGTCACCCTTTTGCGCTGGATGATCGCCGAGGGCTATGGTGATGCCCGCACCCTGGAACGCCGCGCCCGCGCCATGGAAGACTGGCTGGCCAACCCGGTGTTGATGGAACCCGATCCGGACGCCGAGTACGCCAAGGTATTTGAAATCGATCTGAACGAGATCACCGAACCGCTGCTGGCCTGCCCGAACGACCCGGACGACATCAAGCCCCTGTCCGAGGTGGCCGGCACCAGGATCGACGAGGTCTTCATCGGCTCCTGCATGACCAACATCGGCCACTTCCGCGCCGCGGGCAAGATGCTGGAAAAAGCCAAGACGGCCATACCGACCCGGTTGTGGATCTCTCCGCCGACCAAGATGGACCAGCACCAGTTGACCGAGGAAGGCTACTACAGCACCTTTGGCAAGGCCGGGGCCCGCACCGAGATGCCGGGTTGCTCCCTGTGCATGGGCAACCAGGCGCGCGTGGCCGCCAACTCCACCGTGGTGTCCACCTCGACGCGCAACTTCCCGAACCGGCTTGGTGACGGTGCCGATGTCTTCCTGGCCTCGGCTGAAATCGCCGCCGTGTCCTCCATCCTCGGTCATATCCCGACCATGGACGAGTACATGCAGTTCGCCAGCGACATCGATACCATGGCGACGGATGTTTACCGTTATCTCAATTTCGACGAGATCGAGTCTTTCCAGAAAAAGGCCAGCGAGGCCAAGTCGAAACTGGAAGAAATCCCGGTGGTCGTCCAGGGTTGATTTGACGCAACCAGGCAATGCGAAAAAAGGCGCCCAAGGGCGCCTTTTTCTTGTAATCATCGCATGCTTGATCGAATAATGAAGCCGGGTTTATGTGATCCTGCGTACCCCGGTTCTGTTAATCGTGTTTATTAACCGGTTCCTGAAGAACTGATCATTCAGGTCATGGAACGACGTTCAATATTATGAACGGCATGAACGAAGAGCTAAGAACCCGGCAAATTGAGCAACTCTATGAAGACAGCCACCTGGTTTTCTACCTGTCTTTCATGGTGATTGCCTTGTACAAGCTTGTGTTATACGAACTTGTACCGGCGCAAATATTCACGAACTGGTGCATCTGGTTTACAGCGGGTATCATCCTGCGCGGCATCACGCTGCTCAAGTTCCGCAACAGGCATTATTACCGCATTCCGATTACCGGGTGGATGTGGATACATGCCGCAATTTGCCTGTATCTCGGCCTGGTACAGGCCTACCTTATACTCCTGTTTGATCCCTTATGGCCAACGTACAGCCAGGTGGCCTTCTGGATGTTGATCGCCGGGGTCATCGCTGTACTGATCAAGGGATTTACCGCTGTGTACACGTCGTATACGGCTTTCTCCATCCCGATGATCGCAGCCTCGTTATATTCAATCTACGCCCTCGATATCGCCGAATACATGATCCTGTTCTGGATGTTTATACCTTTTGGCATC
>JBFGPT010000258.1:0-3271 GCA_041564575.1 Gammaproteobacteria bacterium
GAAGGTGTTTTTTCGGTTCATCCACAACAGGACGCTTGTCAATGGCGAGGTGCCCGGAATCGTGAAATAGGCTTCACCGTGATCGAAGTCATGCGGATGGCAATACATCCACAGCGATTGACTCCCGGTTTCCTGCCGCAAAAAAAACCGGATCAGCGCGATCGGCAGATACCTGAGATAGATCCCGCCCAGGTAGGGCAGCACCAGTGGGCCAAGATGCGCGACCGGCGCCGGTATCTCCAGCAGCCCGTTTGGCCAGCGGAACGGCTGCCTGGGAGCGCCGGGAAAACCGTTGATCGGATTGTTTGCCGGCAGGATGCTGGATGAATACACGAAGCCGAGTTCACCCAGTACTTCGGGAACCCACGGTGTGGCGCGTGTGAGCGAGAAGGCCGGCGCCCTGAAGCCGGCGACGGCCTGACTGCCCAGGTCCTCGAGCAATGCCTTGCAATCCCTGGCGCGTTGCCTGAATGTGTCGGGGCTTTCCCGGGTCAGGTGCACATGCGAGTAGGTGTGGTAAGCAAGTTCATGGCCGCGCCCAGCGATGTCGCGAACAAGATCCGGATCGGTTTCCGCCAGTTTGCCCAGCACGAACACCGTGGCCCGGATATCACGTTGATCGAGGAAATCCAGGATCTTCCGCGTGACCCAATCATATCGTTTGGGCCAGCGATCATCAGGACGGTGTTCTTCCAGGTCGAGGGTGAAGGTCAGTTCCACGTTTGCTGCGTATGTAGGAAAATCATGGAGCGTGGTTCACATGTCACGTTCATGAACTGCTTGCCCTGCTAGATCTTCATGTATTTATCTTTGAAGACTTTCTTGAAATACGCTTCCGGCAACAGGCGCATACCGTTATCCCGCAGCAGCTGCCGGAAACGGTTTCCCGGGATATACCAGTTAGCGGCCCTGCGCGTCGCCGGTTGCATTTCACTGATGGCCGGCCGCATGGTCTTCTCCAGGACATCGAAAGCAGCTTCCGGTTCCTGGTCGATCAACGCCCGGCAGAGATAGCTGGCATCGGCGAAGGCCGAGGATGCGCCCTGGCCGGACAATAATGTCATGCAATGGGCGGCATCCCCGATCACCACCACCCGGCCACGGTGCCATTGTTGCATTTCTATCTGGACCAGCGGGTCCATGTACATCGGCTCGGTATCCGGAAAATGTTCGATCACTTTTTGTGCCAGCGGACCGGCATCACGGTAATTCGCTTTCAGAACGTCCCAGCGTTGTTCGGGCGGTGGCGCATTTTTGTCATCGGAGCGCCAGACGAACACGCAACCGAGACTGCCGTCGCGTTTGCTGTACAGGACCATGTAACGGTCCCGTTCCATGTGATATTCAAATTTGTTTTTCAGCCCGGCGACATCTTCCAGCCGGTAGGCTGCAACCTGCAGCCCAAGATAGTGTCGGGTTACATCACCAGGATCAAAGGCCAGGCAGCGCATTGTGGAGTGCAGGCCGTCTGCGCCGATGACCAGGTCGAATTCTTCCTGGCGGCCATCGGAAAATTCCACCTGTACCCGTCCCGTATCCTCCTGGGTGATATTGCTGGCACTGAGGCTGAAACGGTATTCGGCATGGTCTTTTGCATGTTCATACAGAACGTTTTCCAGTTCGTCCCGCGTGATCTGGATGAAATCAACGCCGTCGAACAGGTACTTGTAATCCAGATATAAAAGGGTATTCCCGGAGCTGTCATGGTAGCTGGAGGCATGGATATCCGAATCCCTGGCCTTGAGATCGGGCAGCATGCCGAGTTCTTCCGCGAACCGGTAGGAGGCGCCGGACAGGCAGATGATGAATCCGCCGGCGGCACGGATTTCGGGGGATTTTTCCACGACAACCGGCCGGAAACCGTTTTTCCCGAGCCAGATGGCCGCCGTCAGTCCGGCGACGCCGGCGCCGTGTATCAGTATCCTGCTGTCTTTTTTCATTATTGATGTTCCAGTGTCATTCGGATGAAGTCGTTGAAACAGTTTGCCACAGGATGCCCAGATATTCCTTGAATACCATGCCGGTGAGCGACAGGGCGGCGGCGGAAGGCAACAGGTCCAGCCAGCCGGGCGCGGCATTGACGGAGGAATAAAAGTAAGTCGGTGCGGCGATCACCGAGAATCCGTGGTGCCGGAACAGGCGCACCGAACGCTGTATGTGCAGGCTGTGCGTGACGAGATAGACCGTTTCGATGTCGTTGTCTTGCAGTATCGCGCTGCTGTAACGCACATTTTCGATGGTATTGCGGCTGTCCGTTTCCAGCCAGCGCACCGGGATACCGAATTTTTGCTCCAGTATGCGGCCCATGATGGAGGCCTCTGCGATCGGTTCACCGAATACCCGGCCACCACTTATCAGGATTGGCAACTGCAGCACCGGCTGGATCTCCGCGGCGTAGCGCAGGCGCACCAGGCCGCAGGCCGAGATGTCGTCCTCGGAATATTCCGGCGGGTGGCTGTACCGGCCGCAGCCCAGAATTACGATCGCGCTGCCGGCCCGGTTAATACCCGGCGTCTCCAGTGCCAGTGGCGGAAAGGTTTCGATACTGCCTGCGGCCAGCCTGGAAAACAGCGGCGTGGCGAACAGGTACAGCGAACCGAGGGCGATCAATAACAGGGCCATGGCGATGCGGCGGTGGTTTTTCAACAGGCACAGGGCCAGCAGGCACAGCAAGAGGTTGGCCCCGGGCGGCAGGATCAGGGATTTCAACAGAGCGGAGATTTCCGGACTCATGGTGCTGTCAATCTATCTCTATGCTTGACTGGTAATCGTGATGCAGGCGCGGGTCCTGGTGTTGTTTCTCGAGCATACAATTATTGATTACCAGAACGTCCAGGTCGGTACCCATGAAGCAGCGAAACGCGTCCGCGGGTGTACAGACGATCGGTTCACCACGGATATTGAAACTGGTATTCACCAGCACCGGGACGCCGGTCAGATCCTTGAATGCCGCGAGCAATCGATGGTAGCGCGGATTGGTGGCCTTATCGACGCTTTGTATACGTGCGGAATGATCAACATGCGTCACCGCCGGGATTACGGAACGCGGTTGTTTCAGGGCATCGAGTCCCGTCAGGGTTTTGTTTTCAGGCGCCACGCGATGCTGCTGTCTGACATCGGCGACCAGTAACATGTAGGGTGAATCCTGATCCAGTTCAAACCAGTCGGACAGGTCCTCACGCATCACCGACGGTGCGAAGGGCCGGAACGATTCCCGGAACTTGATCTTTAGATTCAGCTTGCGTTGCATGTCCGGCTGGCGCGGATCGGC
>JBFGPT010000259.1:0-3257 GCA_041564575.1 Gammaproteobacteria bacterium
GCTCAACACGACGACCGGCAGACTGTTATCCGCTTCGAGAATATTTTTCACACAGGTAAAACCATCGGCATCCGGCAGTGACAGGTCTGTCATGACGACATCGAAGTTTGCATTTTTTATCTGGGCGAGGGCTTCAGCGAGGCATTTGACATGGGTAATCTGGTATTTGATACCCCTGACCGTTTTAAGAATTTCACTGAGCAACAGCACATCGCCGTCATTATCTTCCACCAGCAGCAGGTGGATGATGTTGTCAGCGCTGATATTAAGCGTTCCCTGCAGCCTGTTCATATCGCCATTCTGAGGTCGGGTTCAAACAGCGGATTGATTGACAGTCCATTGGTAAGGAGATAGTTATGCATGGACCCCGCGGACATCGCCGGACTCAGGAAATTACCCTGGATATCGTCGGCTGCCAATTCATACAGGATGCGGAACTGCTCAAGGTTCTCGACGCCTTCAGCCACGACATTGACCCGGAGATCCTTCGCGAGGCTGATTATCGCGGTGGTTATCGCCGTTTCGGGACCGCCCCGGGCGATACATTTGATGAAACTCCGGTCAATCTTGATGGTATCGACGAGGAAGTTCCTGAGATAGTTGAAGGAACTGTAACCGGTCCCGAAATCATCAATAGCGATAGATACACCGATTTCCCTTAATGCTTTCAGTTGTTTCCTGCAAAAGGCGACATTTTCAATCAGCGTCGCCTCGGTAATTTCCAGTTCCAGCAGACAGGAGGGCAATCCGGTCCGGTTGAGTATTGCTTCAACCTGGTGTATGAAATTCTTGTCGAGCAACTGCTTGCCGGCAATATTCACCGCCACCGGGCCTACGCACAGGCCGCGTTCATGCCAGCGCTTGTTGGTCTCGCATGCGGTTTCCAGTACCCAGCGCCCGATCGATTTGATAATTTCCTTGTCCTCCATGAAACGCATGAAATTCCCGGGGCTCAATATCCCGCTTTCAGGATGATGCCATCGCAATAATGCCTCGGTCCCTGATACCCGTCCGTTGTGCAGGTTGAATTTTGGCTGGAAGAAAAGCCTGAATTCATCCCGCTCCAGGGCATGCAACAAGTCATCCTCCAGGCCGAGATTGTGCAGAAACTCCTGGTCCATTTCTTCCGTGTAAATGCAATAGCGGTTTCCACCGTCTCGCAAGGCCCGGCAACGCGTCATATCAGCCTTGTAAACCAGATCGTCAAAGTCTTCACCGCACTGTGGATATAAAACGACCCCGATACTGCCGCGCACAGGAACCGTTTCGTCATCGATAACAAGACCTTCGTCCAGGGTTTTGAGTATCTTTTCCGAGACCGCTACGGCGCCGTGCGTATGATTCATTGCTTCCAGTAATACGACGAAATCGTCGGGACCCACCCGGGCGAGCGTATCGGAATCACGCAGACAATTACGGATACAGGCGGCTGCATGCCTGAGAATCTCATCGGCCGACTCCCTTCCAAGCTGCTGGTCGATTTCGTGAAAATTATCAATGTCAATATAAAGGACCGCGATTCCTGTTTCATTGCGGTTGGCCCGCTTGATCGCCTCCTGCAGGCGATCGTTCAGCAACAGGCGGTTAGCCAGCCCGGTAAGTGGCTCATAGGCAGGCTCCGAATCTGAAATTTGCGAGTGGCGTATACGTTCAATCGCAAACTGCATGGAACGATACAGGCGCTCTGCATCGACCTCGGCCCTGCTGAGATAATCCTGCGCGCCCTGTCTCAGCGCAAGCAGGGATTCTTCCGGATTATTCTTGTCGCCAAGTACGATCAGGGGCAGCTGCGGGAATTTTCGATGCAATTGAGCAATGGTTTTGAACGAGGCAGGTTCGCATCCCTGCAGTTCATGCAAGCCTACATCGTAATCCATATCATTCAGTTGACCCGAGGCGAGATCTTCCGGACTGATATGGGTGAAATTGAACTCCACGGGTGAGGTACCGCCCAGCAATCTGTCAAAATCAGACACCGATTGCTCTCGCTCGGTGATCATCAGGATACGGTAGGCTTGTCTCTCTTGCATCGATTTGGATCCGGAAATTCATTCAAACGCACGGGCGGCAGTTTGCTGGACCGGGCCACTGTAATTCCTGGATCTCCGGCCCTCCCACAGAATACCGCTTACGGACACATCAAGAATAACGACCAGGCATGGCAAAACTTTATGGTTTTCATGTGATTAACGGGTCAGTCGCTTGCCGCAGGGACAACCGGCCGGGTATCGGCAAGCCGCTTTCCCGCCACCTGCACCCGTGGTTAACTGCTTGAAATAATTTGTAAAGCCGGTAAATACCGGTTACGAAGCGCGGCATACGACCACGACCGGATCGAACAGCGTTATGTGGCGGGATTCTCGGGCAAGGCGGCGACTGAAAACCAGAATTTCTCAATCGCCTGGATGACGTCGACAAACTGCTCGTAGTCTACCGGCTTGGTGATATAGCAGTTTGCGTTCATACGGTAACATCTGGAAATATCCCTGTCGTTATGGGAAGTCGTCAGGACGATTACAGGGATTTGCGCCAGTTCCGGGTCTTTATTCATCTCGGCCATGACCTCGCCACCGTCCATACGCGGCATATTCAGATCCAGCAGGATAATATCGGGACGTGGCGCGTCGGCAAAATTCTCTTCACGTTTCAGAAATGACATCGCCTCCACGCCATCGCGCACGTGAAACAATTCATGTTTAATCTGTGTTTCGCTGAATGCCTCCATAGCCAGGCAGGCATCACCTTCATTATCCTCCACGAGCAGAATTACGGCATGATTTTCATCAAAATGTTTCATTTACTATCTGGTCAGTCGTGTTTGATTATTATGCGTGGTGCCGGGGTATGTTAATCCATGCCGACGGCAAGTGATGGCGTTTCCGTACTGGCTGAAGCCCTCTGTAATGTGAAGTAAAACCTGGTGCCTTTCCCCGGTTCAGATTCGAGCCAGATGCGACCGTTATGACTTTCTACAATACGCTTGCAGATAGCCAGACCAATACCGGTGCCCTCGTATTCAGTCTTGTTGAACAAACGTTTGAAAATAATGAATATCCGCTCATGGTATTCGCTGGCGATACCGATGCCATTATCCTCGATACAAAACCGGATATGCCCGTTTTCCGCGTTTGCCGAAACATGCACGGTATTCTGCCGGTCCGGGTCCCGATACTTCACGGCATTGCCCACCAGGTTCTGGAACAGTTGCATGATTTGCGCACTATCACCGCTCACCTCGGGCAATTCCTCACGGGTAA
>JBFGPT010000260.1:0-3257 GCA_041564575.1 Gammaproteobacteria bacterium
CCAATATCTGGAATTTAGCGACCTTGTCCTGCAGGTCCACAGCCAGGCGCGCCAGTTCCTCGCTCGCCCTGGAGGTCTGCTGCGCCCCGGCCGCCGTTTCATCAGCAACCTCGCTGATGTTAACGATGTTGCGGTTGATCTCCTCGGCGGTGGCGCTCTGTTCATCAGCGGCGCTGGCGATCTGCATGTTCATGGCCTTGATGTTGTACACCACCTGGGTGATGGCGTTCAAAGCCTGGCCGGCCTTCTGGGCCTGCTCTACGGTGGCCTCGGCCTTGGAACGTCCCTGCTCCATTGCGTTGACGGCCTCGTTGGCGCCTGACTGCAATCTTTCGATCATGCCGTTGATCTCCTGGGTCGATTGCTGCGTGCGGCTTGCCAGGGTGCGGACCTCGTCGGCGACCACGGCAAAGCCCCGGCCCTGCTCGCCGGCGCGGGCCGCCTCGATAGCGGCGTTCAGGGCCAGCAGGTTGGTCTGCTCGGCGATATCGCGGATAACGTCGAGCACGGCGCCGATGCTGATACTGTCGCCCTTGAGACGCTCGATAACCTCCGAGGTGTCTGAAACCTCCGAGGCCAGCTCATTGATAGTCTCCACGGTATCGTTGACCACGTCGTGGCCGTTCTTGGCCTGATCGTCCGCCTCGGTGGCGGCCGTGGCAGCATTGGCGGCGTTTTTCGCGACTTCCTGCACGGTGGCCGACATTTCGTTCATGGCCGTGGCGACCTGCTGGGTTTCACTCTGCTGGCGCACAACGCCCTGGGAACTGGTTTCCGTAATGGCGGAGAGTTCCTCCGCCGCTGCGGCCAGTTGTGCGGCATTGGCCTTGATGCTCTGCACGACCTCGGTAAAGCCCTTGCGCGCGCAGGTATATTCCCAGCACATCCAGGCGAATTCGTCCTTGCCAAGTACACTGATCTTCTTGGTCAGATCGCCCTTGGCCACGGCATTCATGGCGCCGACCACGATCTCGGCCCGGCGCGCATTGTGTCGTCCGAAACAATATGCCGTGGCCGCGATGATGACGATGGAAACGAGACTGACGGCTATGATGGCATGCTCAACCCCGAAATTGCTGATCCTGCCTGTGGCGACCATCATCAACAGGGCATTGGTCAGAATTCCCATGCCCGCCGTAATATAAAACTGTTGTGTCAGGTTCAACTGGCTAAGTAGCTTCTCCATTGTTTTGCCTCGCTGTTCAATGCCCGGTCGATAGGGACAAACGCGGATTTCCCGTCGTATTTGCCGTGGATGCAAAACTATCGACGTGAAATGGAAAAAACTTTAGGGAGGATGCAGGGTCAGGCGTGGATTCAGGCCATATAATCACTGCGGGCGCATGTGGCCGGCGTACTCACAAGCAGCTCCTGGAAACCCGCGTAATCGCCCGCTGTGAAACAGTTCAAACGGCCTTTAAAGGACCGCAGGATCCGCGGGAACTGCTCATCGACGATCCCGGCACGGACGAGTTCGTCGGCACAGACCTCACCGGCGGGCACGGCGCAGGATTTCACCAGAACCAGGCGCTCGGCCTGCCACTCGCACGCCAGCCAGGCGGCGATACTGTCGGAGGTCAACGTCCAGTCGCAGGCCGGCAGCTTTGCCGTCTCCCGCAGCAGGCGCGCGGGCAAGAGCAGCACCGCCTGCCCGTGCTGCTGGCAGTGCCGGAGTGCCGCGACGCTGTCCGCGGTCGGCAGCCGTGTTTGCAGGCCGTGACACAGCCAGGCGTATTGTTCCATGGCCAGGATCGCCATGTGATGCGCCATCTCGTCATCCAGGCCGGTAACGGCCTGGGCCGCGCGCACGCTATCGGCAAACACGCCGCCGCCGGTGATGATGGCGATATCCGCCCCGTCCGGTTCGGCGAGCAGGTCCAGCCAGTTTTGCAGGTACGGGGTTTGCAGCAGGCTGCCGCCGAGTTTAACTACCCACATTCTGAATGGATTTTTTACTGAACAGCTTCAGCATGGCCGCGGCCTTGTCGAAGCATTCCTGGTATTCGGCAGCCATTTTCGAATCGGAAACGATACCGCCGCCGGCCCAGTAATAGACATGCTCGCCCATGTGCACCATGCTGCGTATGGCGATATTCGTATCCATATTGCCGTCGCAGCCGATGTAGCCGATGCTGCCGCAATAGATCGTGCGCCGGTGCGGTTCCAGTTCCTCGATGATCTCCATGGCGCGCACCTTCGGCGCCCCGGTAATGGAACCGCCGGGGAAACAACCGCGCAGGAGGTCGATGGCATGGCGGTTTTTCGCCAGCCGCCCGGTGACCGTACTGACCAGGTGATGCACGGTGGCGTAACTTTCCAGGGCGTAGAGCTTGGGCACGGCCACGGAGCCAATGCGACAGTTCTTGCCGAGGTCATTGCGCAGCAAGTCGACGATCATGAGATTCTCGGCGCGGTCCTTCTCGCTTTCCAGAAGATCCCGGGCCAGTTCGCTGTCCTCGTAGGCAAAGCTGGAACGCCGCCGGGTGCCCTTGATCGGCTTGGTCTCGACATGCCCGTCAGTGACCTTCAGGAAACGCTCCGGCGATGAACTCAGGATCGCGCAGTCTTCCAGTTTCATGTAGGCGGCGAACGGCGCCGGGTTGATCCTGCGCATTTGCCGGTAGATGTTCCAGGAACTGCCAGAAACGCCGACGTCGAAGCGCTGCGCCAGGTTGACCTGGTAGCAATCGCCCGCGCGGATGTATTGTTTCACCTTGTGAAAGGCCCGCGCGTAATGTTCCTTATCGAAGTTGGAGGCAACATCGTGGCGAATTTCCAGGGGCTCGTCCGGTGTCGATGCATCATTGTGAAAGATCTCCTGCAAGGATGGCCAGATGGACTGGGTCTTTTCGTCCTTGCCCATGCTGCACAGCCAGCTTCTGCGCAAATGGTGATCGACGATCACGGCCCAGTCATAGATGCCAATGGCCATATCCGGAATGTGCAGATCGTCGTGGGCGATATCGGGGATCTTCTCGATGCGCCGCCCCAGATCATAGGCGAAATAGCCCATGGCGCCGCCGCAGAACGGCAGGCCCGACAGGTTACGCACCTGGGGACCGAGATAGGACTTCACCAGTTCGAAGGGATCATCGGTGCTGACGAAATCGGTGTTGCGTTCCGTCACGCGGGTTTCCTTGCCACGCGTCACCAGGGTCACCCAGGGCCGTGCGGCGATGATGTCGTAGCGGCCCGTGTCCTTGTAGGGGAAACCGCTGTCCAGAAAAATGCTCCAGGGCTCGTCGGCGATCACGGCG
>JBFGPT010000261.1:0-3227 GCA_041564575.1 Gammaproteobacteria bacterium
ATGCTGCTCGGCAGCCTGCTGGTCGAGGGTTCCGGCGCCATCATCTATCCGCTGGCACTGGGCGGCGTGTCCATCATCGCCTCGATTATTGGCACCTTTTTTGTTAAATACAACGAGGGCGGCAGCATCATGGGCGCCCTGTACCGCGGCCTGATCGTGGCCGGCGTGCTGGCCGTAATCGCCTTCTACCCGGTGACCTACTGGGTGCTGGGCGAAACGGTTAACATCGGTGGCGTGGAGTTCCTGGGCCGACATATTTACTACTCCGCCCTCATCGGCCTGGTCCTGACCGCGGCCCTGGTCTGGATCACCGAGTATTACACCGGGACGGAATTTGCCCCGGTCAAACACGTGGCCCAGGCCTCCGAGACCGGTCATGCCACCAACATCATCGCCGGCATCGGCGTGTCCATGAAGGCCACTGCCCTGCCGGTGCTGGCCGTGTGTGCCAGTATCTGGGGCTCGTACCAACTGGCCGGCCTGTACGGCATCGCCATCGCGGCCACTTCCATGTTGTCCATGACCGGCATCATCGTCGCGCTGGATGCCTTTGGCCCCATCACCGACAACGCCGGCGGCATTGCCGAGATGGCCAATCTCGATGAAAAGATCCGCAACATCACCGACCCGCTGGACGCGGTCGGCAACACCACCAAGGCGGTCACCAAGGGCTATGCCATCGGTTCGGCCGGCCTCGCGGCGCTGGTCCTGTTTGCCGACTACACTCATGCCCTGGAAAGCGCCGGTATCAGTGTGCGCTTCGTGCTGTCCGATCCCATGGTGATTATCGGCCTGTTCATCGGCGGCATGGTGCCCTACCTGTTCGCGGCGATGGGCATGGAGGCTGTCGGTCGCGCGGCCGGATCCGTGGTGCTGGAGGTGCGCCGCCAGTTTCGTGAAATCCCTGGGATCATGGAGGGTACCGCCAAGCCCGAGTATTCCCGCGCCGTGGATATGCTGACCCGGGCCGCGATCAAGGAGATGATTATCCCGTCCCTGCTGCCGGTGCTGGTCCCCGTACTGGTTGGTCTGATCCTGGGGCCGGTGGCCCTGGGCGGGTTGTTGCTCGGCACGATTATCACCGGTCTGTTCGTGACCATCTCCATGACCACCGGCGGTGGCGCCTGGGACAATGCCAAGAAATACATCGAAGACGGCAACTTCGGCGGCAAGGGTTCCGAAGCCCATAAGGCGGCGATCACCGGCGATACGGTAGGCGATCCCTACAAGGATACCGCCGGTCCCGCGGTGAACCCCCTGATCAAGATCATCAACATTGTGGCGCTTTTGATCGTGCCGCTGATCTGATCCGGGCCAATTTTGCCAAACCCGGCCACGGCGTCACCGCCGTGGCTTTTTTTTGCCCGCGGCCGGCAACTCAACGGGACCACGCGGCAAACCATGTTGTTATACTGGCGGTATACAGTATCGCTGTAATATCGGAATGATCATGAAGACAATTTTGCTCATCGGCTTTTTCTGGCTGGCCGCCAACCCGCCGCAGACTCATACCTTTGAGGATCTGTTACGGTTCAAGTGCGACCAGGGCAACGCGGAGGCCTGCGAGCGTCTCGGCAAAATGCAGGGCGAGAAGGCCGAGGCTGAACGTATTCAACAACGGGTGTTGGCCTTCGGCAAGGTACTGGAAGAGAAAAACCTGATGCTGGATGAGCGGCGGCCGGACCTGAGAGCGGCCTACCCGCTGGTGATGGGCGATTATGTCGCCGCTATCCGCGAGTCCGGTGGCAATGAAACCCTGGTGTCCACACCCCGCTTGCAGCAATGCGCGAGCCATTACCATGAGTACTGGATCAACAAGAAGTTGTGGTGGCCAAACGACGAGGGCAAGCCGGACTGGGAGGACATCTACGTCTTTATCGTCGACCACTACTACGGTTTTTGCGTCAAACAGATTTGATCCCGGCAATTGCCAGCAACTCGCTGGTTTCGTAGAGCGGCAGGCCCATGACGCCGGAGTAACTGCCATCAAGGCGCGTGATGAGCGCGGCAGCCCGTCCCTGGATGGCATACCCGCCAGCCTTGCCGACGCCCTCCCCGCTATCGCAATACGTTTCCACCTCCGCGTCCGACAACGGCCTGAATGACACCCGGCTGATGTTCAGGCGGCAATGTTCCCGGGTATCGATGATGGCAACGGCGGACATCACCTCATGGGTGCGGCCGGACAGCCGCCACAACATTTCCCGCGCCTGATCCGGGCTCGTGGCCTTGCCGAGGATGTCGTTGTCGATGATAACGGCGGTGTCGGCGCCCAGCACGATCGCCTCCGTGCCTGACAGGCGCCGTCCGGCCCGCGCCTTTTCCAGTGCCAGGCGTTGCACGTAAGCGCGTGGCGGTTCGCTGCCGTCCCAGTGCTCATCGACCTCGACCCGGACGGTCTCGTGGTCGATGCCGATCTGTTGCAATAATTCACGGCGGCGCGGGGATTGTGAGGCGAGGCAGAGTTTCATGCTAGCAACGGAATATAAACAGCCGGCCCGCTCCCGGCAAACCCCGCTGTACCGGTTTCAATAGGTATAGGAAATATTGAAAGACCCGAATTTCTGCGAGCCTTGCTGTAACTGGAATTCCGGCGTTCTCAACACCTGGGCATAGGACAGGCGGAATCCGTGCCAGGTCAAACCGGCGCCAATGACGAAGTCGCCAACCAGAAACTCCTTTTCTACCTCGTGACTGTCAGAGAGGGTATTGCCGTCCAGGAAGATATCATGGAGCACTGCGCGGCCGGTCACTGCCGCGAATACGTGCAGGCTCAGCCCGGCGCGGCCGCGCCTGAAACGCGGATCCTCGGCATCGGCCGGGGCGCTGGTGTCGCTGGCGGGGCGGATCAGCGCCGAACCGAAATCGCGCGGCAGGTTCCAGCCCAGGCGCAGCTCCAGCCCGGTGTTGATATGCGTGAAGACATTCCCAAGGGCAAAGCCACCATGTGCGATGGCGTCGTATTGCAGGTTCGCGAGCGGCAGCTGATCCGGCAGTTTTCTGTATTTACGATCATAGATCAGGGCAATGCCCAGCTCGGAATCAATCTGGTTGTCCCAGCCCCGTGCCTTGTCGATGCCGCGCAGGGAATGGATCAGGTCCTGGGACTGTTCGGCCAGGGAAAAATCACCCGTCAGTCCTGCCTGGATTTCGAAGGTATCGAGTTGGGTCGCGGTCTTGCTATGAAAGGCGGCGCTGCCGTACAGCCAGCCGGCGTAGGGGCGGTC
>JBFGPT010000262.1:0-3227 GCA_041564575.1 Gammaproteobacteria bacterium
CCACGGGTGTCGGTAAAACCGAGGTCACGCGGCAACTGGCGCAGATCATGGGCATCGATTTGATCCGCTTCGATATGTCCGAATACATGGAACGGCACACGGTATCCCGCCTCATCGGTGCACCACCCGGCTATGTTGGATTTGACCAGGGCGGCCTTTTGACCGATGCCGTCAACAAGCAACCACACGCTGTCCTGTTGCTGGACGAAATCGAAAAGGCGCACCAGGATGTCTTTAATCTGTTATTGCAGGTCATGGATCACGGCACCCTGACCGATGCCAATGGCCGCAAGACCGATTTCAGAAACGTGGTCATCGTCATGACCACCAACGCCGGCGCGGAACGCATCAGCCGACCGTCGGTGGGATTTACCCCGCAGGATCATTCGGGCGACTCCATAGAAGCCATCAACCGCTTTTTCAGTCCCGAGTTCCGTAACCGTCTCGATGCCATTATCCAGTTCCAGACACTGGACCGGAAAACCGTGCTGTCCGTGGTCGACAAGTTCCTCGCGGAACTGGAGGCCCAGCTCGATGAAAAGAAGGTCAGCCTGGTGGTCAACGACGATACCCGCCAGTGGTTTGCCAACCACGGTTATGACAAGGTCATGGGGGCCCGCCCCATGAGCCGCCTGATCCAGGAACAGATCAAGAAACCCCTGGCAGAGGAACTGCTGTTCGGCCGGCTGGCACATGGCGGCCATGTCGTGGTCACTGTCGCGGATGACGCGTTGCAGCTGAATATTGATGAAAATGAAACAGCTACATCTCATTGACAGGGCTGGGCCGGCGTCATGATCCTTGATTGCTGCATCGCAATATGATATAAAACCGCCTGATCTACAACTTCCCGTTTGTTATTTTCCCTGTACCATGACCGGTCGCGCGAGACGTCGTGTGCGCGATCCAACAACCTGTGAAATGACGGAGACACGCATGAGTGTACAATCGACTGATTACGTCAAGGTCGACGACCTGAGTATCGCCAAGCCGCTATACGACCTCATCAAGAACGAAATTGCCCCGGGCACGGGCGTCGATATCAGAGAATTCTGGCGCGGGCTGGCCAGGATCATCCGGGACTTCGGTCCCCGCAATACCCAGCTACTGGAAAAACGCGACGAGTTACAGGCGAAGATTGACGCCTGGCATCTGAAACACAAAAAATCGAGCCACGACCCAGTTGCCTACAAGCAGTTTTTGCAAGACATCGGTTACCTGGTCGAGGATCCCGAGGATTTCACGATCACCACGAAAAATATTGATGCGGAAATTGCCGAGATCGCCGGACCGCAACTGGTCGTACCCCTGGACAACGCCCGTTACGTACTGAATGCGGTCAACGCGCGCTGGGGCAGCCTGTATGACGCGCTGTATGGCACCGATGCCATTGCCGAAGCGGATGGCTGCAAGAAAATCAGGAAATACAACCCCATTCGCGGCGAGAAGGTTATCAAGTTCTCAAGAAAATTCCTCGACAGAAATTTCCCGCTGGAAAAAGACACGCATTCACACGCGGTGCATTACTCCGTCGAGAACGAGGAACTCATCGTTCACATGGGCGACGGCACCACGACCACCCTGTTGCGCCCGGAAGGCTTTGCCGGCTATACGGGCAAAACGGACGATCCGGACAAAATCCTGCTGCTCAAACACGGTCTGCACGTGGAACTGCGTTTCGGCGAAGGTTTTTACATTGGCCGCAAGGATCACGCGCGCATCTACGACATCCAGACGGAATCGGCGATCACGACAATCATGGACTGCGAGGATTCCGTAGCGTCTGTGGACACCGAAGACAAGATCAATGTCTATCGCAACTGGCTGGGCCTGATGAAAGGTACGCTGGTGCTGGAATTTAACCGCGACGGCGAGATCATCAAGCGCAGCATGGAGAAGGACCGCGCCTACCTGTCGCCAGACGGTAATCCGTTCACCCTGTCCGGCCGCAGCCTGTTGCTGGTCAGGAATGTCGGCATGCACCTGGAGACCGATGCGGTCCTGCTGGAAGGCCACCCGGTGCCGGAAACCATGCTCGATGCCATGGTCACGGCCCTGTGCGCCAAACACGACGTGCTGGAAAAGAACCGCTACCGCAACAGCAGCGCCGGCTCGGTCTATATCGTCAAGCCGAAGATGCACGGTCCGCAGGAAGTGGCCCTGGCGAACGAACTGTTCGAACGTGTCGAGGACGAGCTCGGATTTGCGCGCAATACCCTGAAGATGGGCATCATGGATGAAGAACGCCGGACCTCGGTCAACCTCAGATCCTGCATCCATGCCGCCGCCGATCGCGTCGTGTTCATCAACACCGGTTTCCTGGATCGCACCGGCGATGACATCCACACCAACATGGAGGCCGGCCCCATGGTGCCGAAGGGCGAATTGAAGAACGCCCAGTGGCTGAAGGCCTATGAGAATTCCAACGTCGACGTCGGCCTGTCCTGCGGATTGATGGGACGCGCGCAAATCGGCAAGGGCATGTGGGCCATGCCGGATGAAATGATCAAGATGCTGGAAACCAAGATCCTGCATCTCAAGGCCGGGGCCAACACCGCCTGGGTCCCCTCGCCCGCGGCGGCAACCCTGCACGCACTGCATTACTTCCGCTTTAATGTACATACCCGGCAGCAGGAACTGTTGCACAGGAATCCCACACCGGTCGATGATATTTTGTCAATCCCGGTCATCCCCCGGGACCGCAAGCTGACGGAAGCCGAAATCAAGTGGGAACTCGAAAACAACGCCCAGGGAATTCTCGGTTACGTGGCGCGCTGGGTCGGCCAGGGGGTGGGCTGTTCCAAGGTGCCGGATATCAACAACATTGCCCTGATGGAAGACTGCGCCACGCTGCGAATTTCCAGCCAGCACATCGCCAATTGGCTGCATCACGGCATCTTCACTGAAGAACAGGTCATCAAGGCCATGCGCAAGATGGCCGTGTTCGTCGATCGGCAAAATGCCGGTGACCCGAACTATGTGCCCATGTCGGAGGATTTCGAAAACAGCACCCCGTTCAAGGCGGCACTGGACATGGCCCTGATGGGTCGTGAACAGCCCAACGGTTACACGGAGTTCATACTCTACAACCGCAGGCGCGAAGCCAAGAAAGAGGCTCGCTCGCTGCAGGCCGAGCAACTCTGCGCCTGACTGTCGCTGCGGGTAAAGGATTAAGGCGGCCGCTTCCCCGTGGAGCGGCCGTTTTTTTTTCTACAGTGCCTTGCTCA
>JBFGPT010000263.1:0-3213 GCA_041564575.1 Gammaproteobacteria bacterium
AGGATGGAGATCGCGCGTTGCTTGCGTTCCAGGGCCCCGTCAATCATATCCACGCGCCATTCCCAGGGCACAGTCAGCTTGGCTTCCGGCAAGGCATGCCAGCCATTGCCCCAGTGTGCCGTTGTTGCGGCTATGATCATGGTAAACATCAAGGGAATCGACATCACCCGTGTCAGGATCCCGATGAGCAGGAACCAGCCGCCGAGAAATTCCGTCCATCCGGCCATGAAGGCCAACAGGTCGGGGAAAGGCATACCCAGACCCCAGTCCGGATTGCCGAACCAGGCAACGACATTCGGATCGGCCAGCAGGCGGCCAGGAAAACCGGCATCTGCATTTCCAAGTTGTAGCTTGCCGTAGCCGGCCTTGATAAAAATCGGCGCCAGGTAAATACGTAGAAGCAACGGCGCCAGGAAATCAATTGCCCGGAATTTATCGAGCAGATCAAAGGATTTATTCGCGATGGCAGGCACTGCGCTCATGGTGATTCCCCCGTGTTCTTGTTGCAGATGGTTCTGAAAACTTCAGACCCGCAATCTGCCCATCGGTTTCAGGAAAATGCTGAAACTTGTCTGCGGGTTTGCCAGCCCGATGCTACAGCCCCGGAGAATTGATAACGATAAGTTTCCCGACCTGCATATCGTGCATGGTATGGGGTATACCGCCGATGCCCAGTCCAGAGTGTTTCAGTCCGGCAAACGGCATCCAGTCGACCCTGAAGGCCGTATGATCATTCACCATGACCGCGGCTGCATCAAGTCGCCTGACGGCATACATCAGCTCGTCGATATCCTTGCCGAAAACGGCCGCCTGAAACGAAAACGGCAAGGCATTGGCACGCGCGATGGCATCATCTATATCTGACCAGGGGTAGACACTGATCACGGGACCAAAAATTTCTTTCTGACTGACGATGGAATCCGCGGGCGGATCGTATAGCACCGTGCACTCATAACAACTGTCCGAGATACGTTGTCCGCCGCACAGTACTTCAGCACCATCCGTAGCCGCCTGCCTGATCCAGTCTTCCACACGATCAGTCTCGGCGGTGCGGATCAATGGCCCGATATCGGTCCCGGCCAGGGTAGGGTCACCGATTTCCTGCTGCTTCGCGTACTCGACCAGGCCGTCGGCCACTTCGCGGACGATAGATTCATGGGCGAAGACCCGTTGCACGGAGACGCAGACCTGCCCGGCATGGTAAAACCCGCCCTTGCCCAGTAACGGCAGGGTTGTTTCCAGATCGGTATCCCGGTTGAGTATGACCGGTGCGGAACCGCCGTGTTCAAGCGCACAGCGGGTACCGGGCGCCAGCCGGGAACGTAACATCCAGCCGACCTGCGCGCTGCCTATAAAGCTGAAAAACCCCACCCGCTCGTCAGTGACAAGTTGCGTCGCCACGTCCAGTTTATTGACCGTCAGGGCCTGACACCAGGGTTCCGGCAGGCCGGCCTCGCGCAGGATCTCGACAAAACGAAAACAGGACAGCGGGGTATCTTCAGCCGGTTTGACAATGACCGGACAACCGCAGGCAACCGCGGGACCGACCTGGTGAACTATCAGATTGAGCGGATGATTAAAGGCGCTGACGGCGACAACGACGCCGATGGGTTCGTGCGTGGTAAACGCCAGCCGACCGCGGGATGCCGGATTCAGGCCCATCGGGATCTCTTCGCCGTGCCCGGTGCGAAGATGTTCGATACATAATTTAACGCCATCGATGGCGCGTGCTACCTCGACGCGGGAATCCACCAGCGGCTTGCCACCCTCGCGGGCCGCTTCAACCGCCAGTTCCTCGGACCACTGCTGCATGATGCTGGCAGTATTCTCAAGGATTGCAATGCGTTTTTCCGGGGCCAGCCATTGCCTGCGGTCACGGTACAAAGCATAAGCCGTTTGCAGTGCGGTATTTACCGCGGCCGCATCGGCGGTATCGACAGTGGCGATAAGGCTGCCATCGTATGGCGCCCTGACTTCAAGGATCCCGTCCGTGCTGTCGGCCCCGGGGATCATCAAGGAGTAATGTTGCGTCATAATAGTGGTCCCGTCAGCCTCATGCTGTCACGGCACGACTTGCGTCACCGGTCAAGACGTCGACATGGAGTACACAGGAAAGTTGTACTCTGATGGGCATGTGCCCTCCCTGTATTATAGTAATATTCCGGTATCAAGATCTGATCGGGCGACTGCTGCTTCGGGTATTCCTGATAACCGCCCGGACAGATTCCCTTTGGCCTTTTATCTATATTATCACCGGCGGGACATCCCGTCAGTCTTGCAGAATACCCAGTACGACCTCTTTGTCCCGCATCTCGTTCATGATCTCCAGCCCCCCCTGGATTACCACCCCGGGATCCGGATGTTGTAATTCCGCGGCAATGGTTTCAAGCAGTTTCATACCACTGGCCTGATTACCCGGTTGCATTAATTCAACCAGTCGTGCGGAGACCGGGTTCAGATCGATAAAGTTGACGTCATCATTGCTGTTGCGATACACCAGCAGGTAAGTCGGTTGCGCGGGCGCCTCAGCGGGCTGGAAGTCCGGCCGGATCCTGTGCACCGGATAACGATAAACCAGCGGTCTGGCTAATGGACTCAGGACCGGCACCCCGGTTGCGAGATCACCCTCGCGATGGATGCTGCTGTAATCGATTTCCCTGGGGTCGATGGCGACGGCCATCTCCACCCATTCATAATGTGCCAGTTCATACAGGAAGGCGGGGTCTTCCCCGCTGTCACGCTCATGTTCCAGGTAATCCAGAAATTCGCGCGGCATCCGCGGAAAATACGGTGTATGGGATTGATGACGTTTAAAGTAATCACGGATCATGTCATGCCAGCGGTCATCCGGCGTGATCTTGCGCAGCACCGGAAAGCTGTTGGCCATGAAACTCTCGACATTGCGATACAGCAGATCACGGTAGATCCCGACACGGCGATCCTCGATATCTACGGGCGCCGGCGCATGATCCGGATCACGCATGTGGTCCGTGAACGCATATTGCAAACGTATGAATTCCGGTTGGCCGCTCATTTTTGTATTGCGCGGTTGATTTCTGAACGGTACCTGGCCTGCAGGACCGCGATTTTACCCGCTTCCGCGAGAAGTTCATTGAGCGGGGGAATATTGAAATCCCGTTCCAGCAAGGTAGGAAATACGCCAAAATGCTCATAGGCCGTGTCCAGCAGGTCCCAGACGGGATCGATAACATC
>JBFGPT010000264.1:0-3147 GCA_041564575.1 Gammaproteobacteria bacterium
GTCAGTTCCCGGATCAATGCTTTCATTGACATGCATTACAACACTTCTGCGGCAAACTTGTATAGCGCCGCGGACGCTTCGAACAACTTTGTAGCCATCATCGGCCGGTAATCTTCGCATGGAAAAATAGCTGCACAGACAGATAAATAATGCGAACTTGATTTATGGTAATATAATTGCGGATGGGCTATTTTTTAATATCATAATCAAACAGTTACTGACGAAACGCGACCCATGAGCGAAGAGATTCTGATTAATGTCACGCCGCAGGAAACCCGGGTCGCCGTGGTGGATAACGGTTTGTTGCAGGAAGTGTATATAGAACGTTCGCAAAAGCGCGGGCTGGTCGGCAATATATTCAAGGGCAAGGTCTCGCGTGTTCTGCCCGGCATGCAGGCCGCTTTCATCGATATTGGTCTCACCCGCACCGGGTTTCTGCATACCTCGGATATCGTCGGGCCGCACGAGGAAAAGAACGATGCGGATATAAAAAATCAGGCCGAGATGCCGATTGGCTCCCTGCTCAGCGAGGGCCAGGAGATACTGGTACAGGTTATCAAGGATCCCATAGGCACCAAGGGCGCACGTCTCACCACGCGATTGTCGATCCCGTCCCGTTACCTGGTGTTCATTCCGGATCATCCCGGCATCGGCATCTCACAACGCATCGAGGACGAAGCTGAACGCGAACGTCTGCGCCAGGTCATTGCCAGTTACAACACCCGCTACGAACGTCTGGCCTCCGGTAATCATAACGTCGTGGTTCATCATGCCCTGCACGAGACCGATGTGCTGGTCCGTGGCGGTTTCATTGTACGTACCGCGGCGGAAGGCATCGCCGAGGACGACATCCACAAGGATATAGAATTCCTGCTGAAGATCTGGGACTCATCGGTGGTTCGCGCCGAGAACACCTATCCGCCAGGCATCGTCTATGAAGACCTGCCGCTGGTCATGCGCACCATGCGCGACCTGGTCAATGACGAGATCGAAAAGATCCGTATCGATTCACGCGAGACATACCAGCGCGTGATGGAGTTCTGCAAACAGTTTATCCCCGAGTTCCTGGGCCGCATTGAGTATTACACCGGCGAAAACCCGATTCTGAATATGTATTCGGTGGATGACGAGATCCAGAAATCACTGAACCGCAAGGTGCAACTGAAATCCGGCGGCCACCTGGTCATCGACCAGACCGAGGCCATGACCACCATCGATGTCAACACCGGCGCCTTTGTCGGTCACCGCAATCTCGAGGAAACCATCTTCAAGACCAACCTGGAGGCGGCGCAAACCATCGCCCGGCAACTGCGGCTGCGCAATCTCGGCGGCATCATCATCATCGATTTCATCGATATGCAGGACCAGGAACATGTTCGCCAGGTCTTGCGTTCACTGGAAAGACACCTGGAGCGTGATCACTCCAAGGTAACGGTCAGTGAAATCACCTCGCTGGGCCTGGTGCAACTGACGCGCAAACGCACGCGGGAAAGCCTGGAGCATGTGTTGTGTGAACCCTGTTCCACCTGCAACGGCCGGGGTACCATCAAGACCGCTGAAACCGTCTGTTACGAGATCTTCAGGGAGATTCTGCGCGAGGTGCGGCAATTTGACGCGCAAAAACTCCTGGTCGTGGCATCGCAGCCGGTCGTCGATATGTTGACCGACGACGAATCAGCCAGCGTTGCTGAACTGGAAGAGTTTATCGGCCGTCCCATCAGCTTCCAGGTTGAACCTGTGTATACACAGGAACAATACGACATCGTTTTGCTCTAGCCTGCATGCCCCGGAAAATTCTAAGCGCGCTGTATCACTTTTGCTGGTATTCGCTGGCTACGGTAATCATCCTGGCCGCCGTCGCCATTACCCTGTTGCGCCTGGCCCTGCCCGATATCGGCCAGTACCGGGAAGACGTACAAACGTGGGTCAGTGATTACATGGGCTATCCCGTGCAGATCCGTGAACTCAATGCCGACTGGGAAGGCTGGATACCGAATCTGTATCTCGAGGATATCCGCATTATCAATCCGGACAGCGACACACCCATGATCGGGTTCAGGCGCGCGAGTATCACTCTCGATCTCATCTCGAGTATCAGGCAACAGCAATTACTCCCCTACCGTATCAAAATTTCTGGTATGGATCTTTCGCTGGTCCGCTACGCCGATGGCTCCATCTCGCTACTCAGGGCCGGATCCGACAGCGATGAGATCGAGGCGCAATCCGGCGCCAATGAACTGGGGCAATGGTTTCGCAGACAGAAACGCATTGACCTCGATGATGTCTCGCTCAGCTGGCTGGATCTCGGTCATGGACGGCCAGCGGTACACTTCAGCAATGCCGCCATCAGCATACACAGCGATGCGGACCGCATGCAGGTCGGCGGCAGCGCCAGTACGGACCAGAGTTTGGCGCCAATGCGGCTGGAATTCGCCCTGGATATCCAGGGCCATCTGCATACCACCGACTGGTCGGGGCAGGTCTATACCGCGGCCAGTCAAATCGACCCGGGATTCTGGGGTGAATATTTCGATTTCGACAGGATGAACCTGGGCAGTGACCCGGGGGACTTGCGCCTCTGGTCCGAGTGGCGGGCGACCAAACTCGTACAACTCGATGCCAGGCTCGACTTTGACCGCCTGTCACTGCATGACTATCCGCTTGAGAATATACATGCCGATGTGCGGCTGGCGAGGAACAGGAATGACGATTGGCTGGTGAACCTTGGTTTGCAGGAATTTACCACCAAGGCAGGCAACTGGCCGGCCGTATCGGCGGAGATCAACCTGCCCGACCGCGACATCAGCAACGACCGGCGGCTGCGCGCCGAAATCAGTTATCTCAGACTGGAAGACATCTTCAACATTTTCGGCACAACTGAGTTTGCCCCCCTTACCCGGCTGCGACAATACCTCGCCGGTGGCGAAATAAAAAACCTGAACATGATCGTCGATCCTGATCACCCCCTTGAATATTTCTGGCTCGATGCTGAAACACAACTGAACGTACGCAATGACCAGGGCCTGGAACTGACCGGCATCAGCGGCCATATATCGGCTGATTATGACCATGGGCGTTTTACCCTGGACAGTGCCGTAATGGGTATCAGCCTGGCGGGGTATTACACGGTTCCACTTCAACTCTACA
>JBFGPT010000265.1:0-3122 GCA_041564575.1 Gammaproteobacteria bacterium
AAATCGCTGAAAAAATCGGTTCTGGAAATCAGGTCACAGGCCTGTTCTTTGAAGGAATCGCCCTCGCCCAGCAGTGTAAGTTCAGTCATGCACGTTACCACCCCTATGTTACTTCCTGGTTATGCAAACCTCCCTGTCCTGCAGGTATGACAAAATTCGCTGAATCACAGGGGCCGATCTCAACTATTGGAAATAGAGTCGTTGAAAAACAGCGCTTGCACGCAGTTGATTCAGTAATATACGCACGGTGCCACAATTCAGCTTTCATTTACACTATAGACTATTATAACGGCAGCTTCCGATGCACGGAGTTTCATGATCATGGATATTGTGTATGTGATTTTGGCGGTTCTCGTTGCAACACCACTGCTGTATCTGGCCAGCCTCAAGGGGCAATATCATGTCCGTAGAAGCCGTAACATCAGCTGTGATATCAATACCGTGTTTGACAAGCTGCGGGATTTTAAAAGCTGGCCGGAATGGAGCCCATGGCTGATTCATGAACCCGACACGCTGTTAAGCTACAGTGACAGTTTTGACGAACCCGGTGGATACTATACCTGGGATGGTAAATTCGTGGGTGCCGGCAAACTGACCCATCTCGAGTTTGATCGGCCGGTGGCAATCAGGCAAAAACTGGAATTCCAGCGACCATTCAAGTCCATTTGCCAGATCGGATTCGACCTGAAAGAGACCGGCAATGGGACCGGGGTCAGCTGGAGCATGCATGGACATATGCCGTTCCTGTTGCGGTTTATGATCAGGCGCATGGTGCCCATGATTCAGAAAGACTATGACCTCGGGCTCGCCATGTTAGCCGGGCAGCTGGACCCGGAGGCTGAGTACCCGCGAATCAGTTTCGAGGGTGAATGCCGGTTGCAGGAAGTCCGGTGTCTTTGCAAGGGTTTCGCCGGCAACCTGCCGGATATGCAAAAAGCCATGCAATCAGGATTTCCCGAACTGGCGCAATATGTCCAGGATCAGGGTGCACGCAAAACCGGCACGCCGCGCAGCGTTTACCACAAGGTAAACAGCGACAAGATGTATTTCGAATGCGATATGGCCGTGCCGGTTACAGGAGAAATCAATCAAGGTCCCTACAGCCTCAAGACTTGCGCTGCCGGACGCTATTTCAGGACTGTTCTCAGGGGTCACTACGACTACCTGCCGCTGGTCTTGTATTCCGCCTTTGCCCATTTACAGATGTATAAAATTCGCGTCGACCGTTCGCGTCCGTCAATTGAGATCTATGAAAATGACCCGCAAGACTGCGCCAGCAGCAACGAGTGGATTACCGGGGTCTATATCCCGATCAGGTGAAGCCTGCGGCTCAGATCTTCGCGCTTACCGAATTACCGATTCGTGCGACTCGGTACCTGTCCTCAAGGCTTAACAATGATTTCAGCTTCAGTGCGCTGTATTCCCGATCCCCGAATTCGAGCATTAAATCAAACGCGTTGTTACGCGTGGGCGTGTAGAAGCCCATGAATTTTTCAGCATCCAGATGCCGTGCATGAGTGCCCGGCGCCGCGTCCGGCGCCTGCTCATTATATTCAACGATGGGCGGACCATCCTGGCCAGGCTTCCACGTCGCCAGACATTCAAGCATGGCAGCGGATACGTATTCACCATGATTCAGGCATTCATGGTTGAGCTTGTCGAAAACGACCGGGATACCGGTCAGCTCGTGTAACTCCAGGCAATCCCTGACGCCGATCAAGCGGCGGTCATTTTCGACCACCAGGCGTGATCTTAGTGCATCGGGCAGGTTTCCGTAGTTCTTTGCAAATCTCCGCTTCGATGCATGCAGGTTCTGGTAAATCCCGCCTGCATGTATCTGGATCTTCGCGTCTGTACCCAGACCCAGCAAATCTAGAAGACAATTCATATACGCGAGTTCATCGATACTCCTTTGTACCACTGCCGATTCGGGTGAGTTGATGACGACACTTTGATCCGCGTGCATACTGATACGCATCTGGCGCTGTTTGATCAAACAACCAAGCTCTCTCAACTCGTCCCGAAACCTGTACTGCCAGTCGTAACAGCAGACCGGATGCGAGGCGTAGGGGATAACCCTGGAACCGATCCTGAAATGCAGTATCCCCATCATGTGGTTCCAGCCGAGGATACAGCCCAGGTGCGATATATTGCTGCGGACCGTGCGGTAAAACGTGGCCTCTGTGAATAATGACAGCCTGATTGACCGGTTGGTCGTCAGGTGATTACTGATGTTCTGGCAGGCGTATCCATATTTCATATTCAAATGCCCGACATACCTGATGCACTCGTTATAAAAAAGATTTCCCGCAGCCGCCCACAGGGGAGAACCATGAACAAGAACCTGTAAAGGACGGCCACGGGAAAATCGTCACAAAAGCTGCATGAATACGTCCGGCTACAAGCGGTATACATCACCCGCTATGCCCGGCCCGCCCTGGCGCAGGCACTGGCTGCCACGGTACACGCGCGGCTCCTGCCGCGTCGTGGACGACTGCCACTGCCAGGCGTCCGGTTCCTGTTGCAGGCAGCCGGTGTCGTACAGGCGTTGACGTATCGTCACTGCGTGCCGCGCGGTGATCGCCGTGTATGTATTGACATGGTTCCCGGCCTCGACCCGGGCCACAGGGCCGTCACCGCGGTAGGCAAGTACGCTGCCCGTGCACAGCAGTGACAGACCGAGGGCGTAAGAGATCTTGTAATGTTGCATGACAGTGACTCGTTGTACAGAATATGTACTGTATAATATATATTTATTCTCAATAGTCAAATATTTTTACTGTAATATATCTGTACATTTAATAAAATCTGGGTTATTATCCTGTACAAATTTTCAAGCTACTGTTTATGCGGCAGTTTTCGTGCCGTGTTATCTGCATCCAGGAGAGACTTCATGGTGGAGAACACTTCAAATCAGTCACGTTACAAGATAGGCGCGGTTTCCCGGATCACCGGTATTGGGATCGAAACCCTGCGCATGTGGGAACGCCGTTACGGTGCAGTCGAACCGGCTCGCGGCAAAGGTACCGGACGCCTGTATAGCGAGGCGGATATTTCCCGGCTGACACTGTTGAAACAGCTCGTTGACAAGGGCAATTCCATTAGTACGGTCGCGAACCTCG
>JBFGPT010000266.1:0-3112 GCA_041564575.1 Gammaproteobacteria bacterium
CAGGGCCAGTGAAATCCTGTTTTACCGCGACGGCAAGACCGCAACCATCAGCGTGACCCGGCTCAAGGACGATAATGTGATCATCGCGACCAACGGCAAACCGGATGCCTCGATCATCATGGGAGATAATGTCAAGGAACCCTCACAGGACGAGATCACCATGGTCATGGCTGCCGCCCTGCCGCTCGCCATCGATCCGGGCATCCGGCAGGCAGCCAATATCGGCATGGGTTCCGGGATGACCTCGCATATTCTGCTGGACTGGCCCGGCATAGAATCCCTGGACACGGTGGAGATCGAGGCGGCCATGGTCGAGGGCGCACGGCACTACCTGCCGCGGGTGGCCAACGTCTACGAGGACGCGCGCAGCCATATCCATATCGAGGATGCCAAGACATTTTTCTCCCTGCACCAGAAAAAATATGACCTGATCGTTTCCGAACCGTCCAATCCCTGGGTCAGCGGCACCTCGAACCTGTTTACCCGCGAGTTTTACCGTGACATCAAACGACACCTCAATCCCGGGGGCATGCTGGTGCAATGGTTGCAGGTGTACGAACTCGAGACACGATTGTTGATGTCCGTGATCAAGGCCTTGCATGAGCAGTTCCCCTACTTTGACATCTACTCTACCGACAATTCCAACCTGTTGATCATCTCCAGGCTGGAAAAGACAGATCAAGCGCTCGATGCCGGTGTGTTTACGAACAGGAATATCGGCCGCGAGTTGGCCCATGTTGGCATGACCAGTCTGCAGGACTTCCGGGCGCGCTATCTGGGCAATGAAAAAGTACTGGGCGCCATGATCAACAGATACAATATTTCCCCCAACTCGGATTATTTTCCGATACTCGATCTGAACGCCGAACGATCCCGGTATCTGGGACTGAATGCGCGTGAACTGGTCGAATACCGGACCATGCCGCTGCCGTTGATTAAACTGCTGCTGCCGGGATATTACCAGGATGCAAGAACCCGCGTGAATGACAGCACGCTGCACACCTTTGCCCGGCGCAGCCACAAGGCCGCGAGGATTTACGCGGAATTCACCGGTCAGGCCATGGACAGTGATATGGCACTGCCGGACGGTTCCGCCGCCATGGTCTACATACTTAATCAGCCGCCACGCGACTGCCAGGATCCCGGCTATGAAAAGCTCTGGATCAACAACCTGTACCAGCTTGCCCTGAACACGCTGCCCTATCTACAGCCGGGCGAGTTAAAGGATTTGATTGGAATACTCAAGCAGAATTGCGTAGACAATATGTCCGTATCGCAATTGCAGTGGCTGGTGTTGTATAAAGCGCTGGCCGAGGGCGATGCCAAAATTATCCGGCAAACCGCGCAGGAGTTACTGCATAACGGCGAGCGCTGGCGCATCGACCAGCGGCGTTTCCTGTTCGCGGCCGCGCTGCTCGGCGCCATATTGCAGCAGGAATATGACACGGCGATCGAGGTGTGGAACACGCACATCGACGATCTCTATGGAAAATCATCCATACCCTTCGAGGTCTTGCTGCTGCAATCACTGATCAAGTCATCCTGAGGATTGACCACGACGAACCGTTCACGGGCACATGCCGCAGCATTGCGCTCAGGGCCTGAAGATGTCATGCCGGACCCTGTCGCCCGGCAAAATGGCATAGCGTTCACTGAGACCGGCATTGATTTCCAGGACCGCCCGTACCTTGCCGGGCGAGTGAATCAAAGCTGTGCTGCCGGGCACCGCGGATCTGTGGATCCCGATGATCCTGCCCGTTGCATCTATGAAAAGTATGTCCAGCGGGATCCGGGTATTTTTCATCCAGAATGAAACCCGGCGCGGAATTTTATAGTCAAACAACATACCGCTGTCCTCGGCGAGAGATTCGCGATACATCAGGCCGTGGCGTCTCGCTTCGACCGTATCGGCGATTTCGATCCGGAATGAAACTGCGCCTGATACCGTTGATTCGATCTGCAATATATCCCCGGCGGACATGCAGACAGCCGGCAGGATCATCCACAATATAAAATCCGGGCTCCGCCTGGATATTCCGGCGGCGATCCTAACTAACTGAAGTTTATGAATATATTCGAGTTTCATTAATGATCGCCACAATCACCTTGCCGGCAATTTTATATGTGCACTCATGTGATTCAGCGGTTAATATATGCGCTCTTTTCCTGCCGCGGAATTATTGTCTGTCCCGGCCATCAAACAACATGGACCATGAAACACTCGGAGACAATCTTAATGAATAATTTTATAAAAACACTGCTTGTATCTCTCGTAATGATCCCCGCACTGGCGTTCGCCCACGGACCGGCCCGCGTCAAGGTCGACAAGGAGATTGAAATCAATGCCTCGCCCGACAAGGTGTGGAGCATCATCAGCGATTACTGCGCTATCAAGGACTGGCATCCGGATATCAGCGAATGCAGTGCAGACAAGGGATCGGAACCTGAATCGGTACGCGAGATCACCCTGGCCAATGGAGAGAAGGTCAAGGAAAAGCTTTTCAAGATCGATGGCGAAAAGAAGTTCATGCAATTTGCACTGGAACTTGAAAAAGGCCGTATTGTCGAAGGCCTGCCTGTGTCCACCCTCGGTGGCCGGCTGAGCGTCACGGAAAACGGCGGCGGGTCCAAGGTTGAATGGAAAGGTGCCTTTTACCGCGCCTTTCCCGGCCAGGAACCGCCTCCGGAACTGAGCGACGAGGCCTGCAAGGAAGCCGTGGAAAAACTCTATACCAATGGACTTGAAAGCATCAAAAAACTCGCCGAGCAATAAATACCGGCGGGGCGCTCTGTTGATGTTGAAACAGGCGACGTTACTTCTGATCCTCATAACAGGCGGCTGGGCATGCGCGAGCATGGCCCGGCCGCTTGCCTTTATCACCAACCAATCCGCGGATAATGTCTCGGTCATCGATACGCAGACCTTCGATGTGATCGCGCGTATCGATGTCGGTCACCGACCGGCCGGGATTGTGACCAGTCATGATGGCCGTTATGTATATGTCAGCAACCCGGAAAGCCAGGAAATCACCGTGATCGATACCGCTTCCCTGGCAGCTGTTCGATCCATTCCCCTGGGTGAGGGTCCACTGGCCATTGATATCAGTCCCGA
>JBFGPT010000267.1:0-3097 GCA_041564575.1 Gammaproteobacteria bacterium
GGCCGCCGGTCCAGATCAGCGCCACGAACAGCAGGCTCACCAGGATGCGATACAGGTTAAAATACTGCAAAGCCTTCCAGTTGTTATCGATACTGTCGTCGCTGACTTGCGGGTTAGCGCTGTTCACTCAGGCCTGCCTGTCTGTGTTCCTCGGAACAGTAATATTTATCACCATCGCGTATCGTTTCCTCTTGCGGAATAAATGTGGAACAATATTCGCACCGTTGCATCCTGCCCGGCAGGTCGGGTGTCTCCGGTTTGTGATTGCGCAACATCCTTGATCTTGTGTGATATAAGACCTTAAATATAAGCAAAAGCGCGATAATAACCAGCAGTGCTCTGATCACTCGAACCGGTCCCCGTTTCTGGCCCTGATTAATTGGTCTCGCTGCGGATAAAAATCATAAAAGCAGGTTTGAATACACTAAAGATATCAATATATTGACCGAATACCTTCACTCAAGCATAACCTAATTTTCCCAGCATAAGGACTCATCTGTCATGAATCTGCACGAATACCAGGCAAAAAACCTGTTCCAGAAGTATGGAATACCGGTCCCGGCCGGCAAACCCGCGCACTCGGTCAAGGAGGCCTTGAGAAACGCCTCCGAATTCGAAACGGCCGGCTGGGTGGTCAAGGCCCAGGTGCATGCCGGTGGCCGTGGCAAGGCCGGCGGCGTCAAGATCACCAAATCCCAGGATGAGCTTGAACAGGTCGTCAGGAACATGCTTGGCAGCCGTTTGATCACGAAGCAATCGGCGCCGAACGGCCAGCCCGTCAACTGCGTGTTGATCCAGGGTGTGTCCGAAATCAAGGCCGAATTCTATCTCAGCATGCTGGTCGACCGCAGCAAGCGCCGCATCGGTATCATCGCCTCCAGGGCCGGCGGCATGGACATCGAGGAAGTGGCGGCCACGGAACCCGACAAGATCATCAATATCCCGATCGACCCGATCATGGGTGTGCAGAATCACCATGTGCAGCGCATCGCCTTCGCGCTGGATCTCAGCAATGACCAAAAGAAGGAAATGGACGCATTGCTCAAGTCCATGTACCGGCTGTTTACCGAAAAAGATCTCAGCCTCATCGAAATCAATCCCTTGATCATCGACGGAGACGACCATCTCAGCGCACTCGATGCCAAGGTTTCCGTGGATGACAATGCCCTGTTCCGCCAGGTCAGCCTGGAAGACCTGCGTGACGCCAGCCAGGAAGACGAAAAGGAGCACCTGGCCAAACGCTTTGATCTGAATTACATCACCCTGGACGGCGATATCGCCTGCATGGTCAACGGCGCGGGTCTGGCGATGGCGACCATGGATATCATCAAGCTGCATGGCGGCGACCCTGCCAACTTTCTCGACGTCGGCGGCGGTGCGACCGCGGAACGGGTCGCCGAGGCCTTCAAGCTGATCGTCTCCGATGAAAACGTCAAGGCCATCCTGGTCAACATCTTCGGCGGCATCGTCCGCTGTGACCTGATCGCCGAGGGCATCATCCAGGGCGTCAAGGAAGTCGGTGTCAATGTCCCCGTCGTCGTACGCCTTGAGGGCACCAACGTCGACGAGGGCAAGAAGATCCTGGCCGAAAGTGATCTCGCCATCATACCGGCCGACAATCTGAACGATGCCGCCGACAAGGCCGTGGCCGCCAGTAAAGGAGGATCATAAATGTCCATTCTGATAGACGAGAACACCCGGGTCATCATCCAGGGCTTCACCGGGAAACAGGGGACCTTTCATGCAAACCAGGCCATTGAATACGGCAGTAATGTCGTTGGCGGCATCACACCGGGCCGCGGCGGACAAACCCACCTGGACCGCCCGGTGTTCAATACCGTGTACGACGCCGTGCGCGAGACCGGCGCCGATGCCAGCATGATCATGGTGCCGGCCGGCTTTGCCGCCGAGGCCATTGCCGAGGCCGCCGAAGCCGGTATCCGGCTCATCGTCTGTATTACCGAGGGCATCCCGGTGATCGACATGGTCAAGGTCAGGGCCATGCTGGACTACTTCCCGGAAACGCGTCTGATCGGTCCGAACTGCCCCGGCATCATCAGTCCGGGCAAATGCAAGATCGGTATCATGCCGGGCAACATTCACCAGGCCGGTTGCATTGGCGTGGTATCACGATCCGGCACCCTGACCTACGAGGCCGTGCACCAGACCACGACCATCGGCCTGGGTCAAAGTACCTGCGTCGGCATCGGCGGTGACCCGGTACATGGCCTGGACTTTATCGATTGCCTGGCCTTGTTCGAGGAAGACCCGGACACCACCGGCATCATCATGGTCGGTGAGATCGGCGGCACGGCGGAAGAAAAGGCGGCGGAGTTTATCGCGGCCCATGTCACCAAGCCCGTCGTCGGTTATATCGCCGGTGTCACGGCGCCACCCGGCAAGCGTATGGGCCATGCCGGCGCGATTATCTCGGGCGGCAAGGGCACGGCGGACGACAAGTTCGCTGCGCTGGAGGCGGCCGGCGTCAAGACCGTCAAGTCTCCCGGTGATCTGGGAGATGCGATCAAGTCACTGATGGTGTGACCTGTCGCGACAAGCTCCCGTTACGGACTGACGCTATACCCGGCAAAATCCAGCTGTTGCAGGATATCTGCGCTGATCAGCGGCAGTTGCTCAAGGGAGCCGCTCCAGGTCTGCGTATCGATGATGCGAAATCCATCCTGACGTACTTCCACCAGTTTCTCCGTACCATCCGGCATCACCAGTAAATAGACGCCCGCCGCGGTCGGGCGCGCACCGGTGTCCACGGTATGCGCCAGGGTATCGGCAATGACGCGGTAACCATGCGCATAGGGGTGCCCGTTGATATCTTCGGGATAGAGTTGCCTGTTGCCGAGCGCGGCAGCGGACAGGGCCGCAGTGACATCGACATATTCAACCCCGGGGATCGATTCCATCTCCGCAGCGAACCGCCCGATGCGCATGCCTTCATGGCGCAGCAATTGCCGGTACTGCGGGTCCGGCCTGATCCCCAATTGTTCGACTTTTTCCCGGTAAACATACTCCTTGGTCGGAATCAGCGTCACCACCAGTCGCACACCTTCGCGGCGGGTCAGCTCGGCCATGCGCCCGATGA
>JBFGPT010000268.1:0-3071 GCA_041564575.1 Gammaproteobacteria bacterium
CGATTAATACATACGGCGCCTCGATTCCGGTGCAGGCCTGTTTGATGGCGCGATAGACCAGGGGATGAAGTATGGCTTCCAGCGCCCGTTTTTTTTCGGGATCGGAAAAGATTTGTTGCCGCATCCTGGCCCGGTCCAGTTCTCCTGCGGGGGTCAGTATCCCGCTACCGAATGTCCTGACGACCTCTGCATACCCCGGTTGACCGGGCTCGACCAGCTGCCGGGCAATCTCATCGGCATCGATGATCGGTATGTTCAACTGGCGGAAGAGTTCGCTGACGGTGGTCTTGCCAGACCCGATGCCGCCGGTCAGGCCGATACGCAGCGGCATTCCTACAGGGGCCTGGACCACAGCAGGTAGTGACCGGTAATCGCGGGTCCCCAGTTCAGGGCTATCCAGCCAGCGATGGCGATGTAGGGGCCGAACGGAATGGGCCGGGAACGCTCATGCCTGGCCAGAACGATCAGGCAGATCCCCACAACTGCACCGGTGATTGATGAAAGTATGATGATCAGGGGTAATTGCTGCCAGCCCAGCCAGGCGCCGAGCATGGCCAGTAACTTGAAATCGCCATGCCCCATGCCTTCCTTGCCGGTCGTCAGTTTGAAGAGAATGTATATGCTCCAGAACGACAGGTATCCAAAGATGGCGCCGAACAGGGAAGAGTAAATATCGGTAAACACGCCGAAGATGTTGGCCAGTATGCCCAGCCAAAGAAAGGGCAGGGTGATATCGTCGGGCAGCAACTGGTGATCCAGGTCGATCATGGTCAGGCAGATCAGTGCCCAGGACAGCAGCATGGCGAGCACGGCCTGCAGGCTGACGCCGAAATTCCAGGCGGCAATAAATGCCAGTACCGCACTGGTGATCTCGATCAGGGGATAGCGTATGGAAATCCTGCCGCCACACCCGGCGCAACAACCTTTAAGAAACAGGTAACTTAAAACCGGTATGTTTTCCCGGACACGGATCTTGTGTCCGCAATGCGGGCAACTGGACCGTGGCAGGCTGAGGCTGAGTTTCTTTTCCGGCGGCTCGGCCTGTTCTATGTCCAACAGGTCGCAGCACTGTTCGCGCCAGTCGGCGAACATCATTTCCGGCAGTCGGTAAATGACGACGTTGAGAAAACTTCCCACTGCCAGACCGGTGATACCGACCAGGGTCAGGTACAGGGCCGGATACGTATCAAGCGCGGTGACGATGGTCATATGTCGGATTCATGGAACATGCATAAAAAAACAGCACAGGCAAAAACTGCCTGTGCTGTTTTATGAAACTGGTGTCTTTCTAGACAACCGCGCCCATCTTGAAGATCGGCAGGTACATCCCGATGACGATGCCACCGATTACGACACCGAGGAAGGCCATGATCATGGGCTCCAGCAGGCTGGTCAGGGCTTCAACCGCATCATCCACTTCCTGTTCATACCAGTCGGCAACCTTGCCCAGCATGGTATCGATAGCACCGGATTCCTCACCGATGGCCACCATCTGCACGACCATATTCGGGAACAGTCCGGTGTCGCGCATGGCGGATTGTAACTGGGTACCGGTGGCAATCTCGTCGCGCATCCTCATGACGGCATCGTGGAAGATGATGTTACCGCAGGCACCGGCAACCGAGGTCATGGCTTCCACCAGCGGCGTACCAGCGGCGAACATGGTTTCCAGGGTTCTGGCGTAACGGGCAATGGCGGATTTTTCCAGGATCATACCGATCACCGGGATCTTCAGCGACATGCGATCGAGGAAATGCGCGAAGGCCACGGATCGTTTCTTGCCCTCCATGAAGCCGAACACGGCGCCGACAATACCCAACCCCAGGATCCACCAGTTGGCCTGGAACCATTTCGACATGTTGATCAGCAGCATGGTCAACGCCGGCAGGTCGGCGCCGAAACTGGAAAACAGTTCCTGGAACTGCGGGATGACGAAGATCATCAGGATCGTTACAATAATGAAGGCGACGACAATAACCGCAGTCGGGTAAAACAGGGCCGACTTGATCTTGGATTTCAGGGCCTCGGTCTTTTCCATGTAGGTGGCCAGCTTGTGCAGGATGGCCTCCAGGATACCGGCATGCTCCCCGGCCTGGACCAGGTTGCAGTAGAGATCGTTAAACTGCACCGGATGTTTGCGCAATGCATCGGTCAGGTTGTTACCGGCTTCCACGTCGGCCTTGATGCTGAGGATCAGTTCCTGCATCCCGGCATTTTCATGACCGCGCCCGACAATTTCGAAGGCCTGTACCAGGGGTACGCCGGAGGACATCATGGTTGCGAGCTGCCGGCTGAAAACGGTGATGTCCTTGGGTGTGATTTTTTTCTTGCCGCCGCCACCGAACAATGGTTTCGGTTTTTTCTTGACCTTGATCGGCTTGATGCCCTGCCGCCGAAGCGTCGCCTTGATCAGGGCATCGCTCTGACCCGTCATTTCTCCCTTGACGCGTTTCCCTTGCTTGTCAGTGCCTTCCCAGACAAACATGTCTTTCTTGACTGCTGCTTCTGCCATTGATTTTTACTCGACGGTGACTCGATTAACCTCGGTGAGGCTGGTGACGCCGGCCTTGACCTTGGCCAGCCCGGATTTGCGAATGTCCCAAACGCCTTCGGTGGCCGCCTGGTCGGCCAGTTGCACGGCATTGGCGCCCTCGATGATGAGACGCTTCATGGCGTCCGTTATGGGCATGACCTGGTAGATGCCGGCCCGACCCTTGTAACCGCTGGGGCATTCCTCTCCACCGTCGCCCGGCCCGAAGACGGTGAACCCTTCCTCGATCCAGTCCTCGGGGAAACCTTCTTCCAGCAGGGCCTCCTTGGGCATGTCGACCGGAACCTTGTAATCGGGATGCAGACGGCGGCACAGCCGCTGGCCGGTGATCAGGTTGATGCTGGTGGCCACGGCAAAGGCCTGGATACCCATGTCCTGCAGACGGGTCAGGGTTTGCGGACCGTCATTGGTATGCAGGGTCGACATCACCATGTGACCGGTCTGTGCGGCCTTGACCGCGATAGAGCCGGTGCTGAGATCCCGGATCTCGCCAACCAGGATGATGTCCGGGTCCTGCCGC
>JBFGPT010000269.1:0-3067 GCA_041564575.1 Gammaproteobacteria bacterium
GTCAGGGCAGCCTGCAAGCGGTCGGCATGGCTGTCCTCGCCGGTCAGGCCCAGCAGGCAGCAACGGCTGCCGTAGGCCGAGATATTCAGCGCGACATTGGCCGCCCCACCCGGTCGTTCTACGGTCTGCCTGACCCGGACCACAGGCACCGGCGCCTCGGGTGAAATCCTGCTGGTCTCCCCGAAGATATAGCGATCCAGCATGATATCGCCGACGACGAGCAGGCCGGCGTCGGGATCGGGATTGAATTTTCTGCTCATTTACTTGTAGTAACAATCAGTTATCCGATAAAGTTTATTGTGATTTTGAATGAATTCCAACACGCTATATGAATCGAAGCCAGCAATGAACAGTTTTCTTGCCAGACTGCTCCTCCCCTGCGTTCTGTTAACGCCCGGTGTGGCGACGGGCGAGGACCGTATGCCGCCGGAATTCACCGTGGAATACATCCTGAAAAAAGACCAGACCGAGGTCGGCCGGATGACACGCTCCCTGTCCCGGCTGGCGGATGACCGCTACCAGTTCGAGTCCCGCAGCAAGACCACCGGCCTGATATCGCTGTTTTACAAAAACTCCATTACGGAGACGACCGCCTGGCGGGTGCGCGACGGGCGCTTTATCGCGGATTCGTATCATTACCTGCGGGTTAAAAAAGGCAAGCAGCGCAAGGTGGATATCGATTTTGACTGGGACCGGGACAGGATCGTCACAAGTGTCAATGACTCGTCCTGGACCATGCCGATACGGGATGCGGTCTATGACAAGTTGTTATACCAGGTGGCCATTATGTTCGATCTGTCCACCGGTCGGCCCATCGACACGTATTACATTGCCGATGGCGGCCGCATCAAGGAGTACTATTTCGAGCGCCTGGGGGAAGAATCCATTACCACCCCCTTTGGCGAGATGCGGACCGTCAAACTCTCCCGGCAGAAGCAAAACCGTGACGAGCAAACCATACTGTGGTGTGCCCCGGCACTGGACTATCTGCCGGTCCGGGTGGATACCTACGAGGAGGATGGCAGCGTGATCAGTGCCGGAATCAGCCGCATCAGTGGCCTGGCGCTGGAAACGGCAGATTAATTTTTGAGAATATTCAATAACTCGTCCGGGGGATAGTACCCGGGTATTGCCCGCCCATCTTCCAGGAAGATCGCCGGGGTACCGCGAACGCCGAGGTCCTGGCCCAGTTGATAATGCCTGGCCACTGGATTGTCGCAGGTCCGGGCCTTGGGCTCCTTGCCCCGCTTGGCCTCCGTCATGGCTTTGCGCCTGTCCTTGGAACACCATACCGCTTGCAACTGATCCGAACCGCTGGACAGCGGGCCGGCGCGCGGATAGGCCAGGTAGCGCACCGCCACACCATTCTCGTTCAGCACCGGCACATCCTGGTGCAATTTCCTGCAGTAACCACAAGTAATATCGGTAAAGACGTAAATCGTGTGTTCGGTCTTGGCGCCGGCGAACTCGATCAGTTCCGCCGCCGGTATATCGTTCAGCAAGCTCTTGCGCACCAGTGCCTTGCGCGCATCGGTGATATTTTGCCGGGTATCGATATCGTATAACTCGCCGGAGAGGGCGAAGCGGCCGTCGCCGGATACGTAGACGACATCCGTCCCCATGACCACCTGGTACAGGTCCTTGATACCCGTTTCACTGATATCGCTGATCTGCACACCGGGAATGATGCTCTCAAGGGCGTTTTTGATACGTTGCTCCACGGCGGCATCGAGCGCGAGCACAGCCTGTGAACTGAACAGGCAGACAAGGAAAAACAGCAGGTATTTTATCTTCATGGTCAAGGGGTGTTCCCGTTACCGGGGTAATCAATCCAGGGTGGCTGAATGGTATCAGACAATCGCCCGCCGTGTCTGTTCCGCCGGCTGTTTTACCCCGAGATTTGTCATACAATTGCAATACTTACAACATCTAGATAAACGATACTGTTGCCATGCTGCAATCCATCACACAACACGGCGGTGATCGCAAGCTGAGCCTGGATTATGTGCTCGGGCAATTGCAGTCAGACGGCATCATAGAAACCAAGCAGGCGAAGCAGCTCGAGAAGTTGCTGACCGAGCAGGAACGCGCCGGTGTGCATCCCCTGGTCACGGTTGCCGAACAGGGCTGGCAAAGCGCCACCAAACCCTCGTACCCGCTGACCATGGAAGAACTCACCCGCTGGCTGGCGAGAAAAACCGGCCAGGAATATTTTCGCATTGATCCCCTGAAGATAGATTTCAGCAAGATCACCAATATCGTCTCCCAGGCTTATGCAACGAAACTGAAGATCCTGCCCGTACAGGTATCTAATACGGAGCTCACGGTGGCCACCTGCGAACCCTTCACGGACAGCTGGGAAGATGAACTGCAGAACATTGCCAAGCTGAAGATCAAGCGCGTCCTGGTCAATCCGAAAGACATCGACCGCTATCTCGTTGAATTCTTCGGCGTCAGCAAATCCATTTTTGGCGCCGTTTCCAGAAAGAGCAAGGACACTCTTTCAAAGATCACCAACTTCGAGCAGATGGTCGAAGTCGGCAAGATGGGCGAACCGGATGCCAACGACCGGCACGTGGTCAGCATCGTGGACTGGCTTTTACAATTCGCATTCGAGCAGCGCGCCAGCGATATTCACATCGAACCCCGCCGCGACAAGGGCCGGATACGGTTTCGCATTGATGGCGTGCTGCATATCGTGCATGAGGTGCCCGACGTCATCATGGGCGCTATCACCAGCCGCCTGAAATCGCTGGGCCGCATGGACGTCACCGACCGACGCCGCCCGCAGGACGGCCGCATCAAGACCCGAACACCCTCCGGCAAGGAAGTGGAAATGCGTATCTCGACCATGCCGACGGCGTTTGGTGAAAAAATGGTCATGCGTATTTTCGATCCGGAAATGTTGTTCAAATCCTTCGCGGAACTGGGCTTCACCACGCATGACCAGGAGACCTGGTCGAGTATGATCGACAATCCAAACGGCATCCTGCTGGTCACCGGGCCTACCGGCTCCGGCAAGACCACCACGCTGTATTCCGCCATCAAGCACCTGGCCCGCCCGGAA
>JBFGPT010000270.1:0-3058 GCA_041564575.1 Gammaproteobacteria bacterium
GCACCCTGAACCCGTTCATCGACGGAACTGTTTTAAGCGGATATCGTGACCGCTGGAATTCCATGAGCCGCTTCGAAAAATGCCTGTATCACTGGGCAGAGATCAATCTGTATGGATTCTGGCTCAGGGATAATTATCCAGACACCCCTTTCCTGCGATTAAAGGCCGAGGATTTATTTGCGGACCCCCGGACAAATTATCGTGAATTAATGGATTTCGCACATCTGACTGGAAGCAGTACATTGCCGCAAGTTGATCAGAAGGTCGATAAATACTCAAGAAAGACCCGCGACAGGATTGATCCTGAATTGATATCACGGCATCCTGATGTCGTAAGCGTCATGGATAGCTTGTCCTATTATGCAAATGATCCGACTGCTGGCGTCTCTGTTCACCGCTACAGGAAAGCGGGCTGGCTAAAATCCTTTTTCAGAAAAATAAGCGGTCGCCAGTAGCCAACGGCACGCCCGGACCGATCAAAAAGTTTTCTGAATCTTGGATTTGTACCAGGTCGTGATCGGCAACAGGCCGGCCAGCGCCGCGATCACGAACCCGTAAACCCCTTCCCGGTAACCCTGCTTGTAGATATAGCATTTGTAGAAACGCGCCGGGATGCGCAACAGGTTGCGCGTAAAACCGTTCAGTTTGGCAGCGTGATATGGATCGTTGGCCATGGCCGTCGTGTAACGGTTAAACCGGCGTAACAGGTCTGTCAGGCTGCCATCAATATGATGGATCATGGCGTGTTGCAGCCGGCCGTGGTAGTCAGCCATGTCCAGTTCCAGTTCCGGGTGGATGGTCTGCGGCCCCCAGCGTTTGCTGCCCCGGGTAAACAGGCAGACCTTGGCGTTGGTGCCGATATAGGCACCCCAGCCGCGCCGGACCAGGCGCTCGCCAATATAGTTGTGAAACGGGATCAGGAAAAACCCGTCATCGGTATCGGCGATGGCCGTACGGATCTCGGCGGCCAGCGCTTCGCTGACCCGCTCATCGGCGTCCACTTCCAGGATCCAGTCGCCCGTACAGCTGTCAATGCCAAGATTGCGTCGCTCGCCTTCCACTGACCAGCTTCCCTCGATAATGCGGTCTGTGTAGTGTTCGGCAATGGTTTTGGAATTATCCGTGCACTTGTCCAGCACGACGACTGTCTCGTCGGCAAACGCGGCGCTACGCAGGCAATCATCCAGATTCTCTTCCTCGTTATGCGCTACGACAAGGGCGCTGACCGTCTTGCCGGTCATGCGGCCCCGGCACACGCTTCATAGAGCGCGATCGTCCGGTCCAGCATTGCCTGACGGGTAAAGCGGTTGTTGTTCTCCGGCTTGATCCCCGAATGATAGAATTCCACGGCGCGTTCGATGCCCTGTTGCACGTTCATGGGCTCGACACGGCCGGCCGGAAACATACGGCCGAGGACTTCAGCGGCACCGCCGTGATCGTAGCCGATCACCGGCGTGCCCAGGCACAGCGATTCCAGCGCCGTGCGCCCGAAGGCCTCCGGTTCCCGGGCCAGTGACAGCACGACGTCGGAGACAGCCATGATCTCTTTCAGATCGTCACGATGGCCGAGAAAGCTGATCTCCTGGTCCAGGCCCAGTCGTGAAACCTCGGCCTTCAGGTGATCCAGAAATTTCCTTCGACGCGGGTGGGCGCCGCCGGCGATCAGGCCGTGTACCGGTATCGATGCCTGCTTCAGGCCATGCACGATGCGGATGAAGTCTTCCTGGCCCTTCCAGCGCGTGAGGCGTGCCGGCGCTGTCAATACAAAGCGATCCGCAAGACCGGGCCGGGAGCGGCGCCATTCATCGAGCCACTGCTGCGGTGGTTGATAGCCGTAGGGAAATTCCTCGCTGTCCACCCCGCGATGGATGACGCGGATGCGCCCCGGATCCGTGTCCGGATAATTCATCAGTATGTATTGCCGTATGAAATCGGAAATAGCGATCACCTTCTCGCCCCGGCACATGATGCGGCTGTAGGCGTTCACGCTGTAGGGTCCATGGACGGTGGTGACGAACGCGGGCCGTTGCCCGGGGGGCAAACCGCGCAGGGCCAGCCAGACAATCCATGCCGGCAGGCGCGACCGGGCATGCACGATATCAAATTCACGCGAGCTGAGGAGCGTCCGCAGCCTGGTGACATAGCGCAGTGTCAGCGGAGATTTCCTGCCGATGTTCCAGTCCATATGTTCACTGCCGGATTCTAGTAAGGCAGGCACCAACCGGCCGGCCGCCGAAATGACGACGGATTGGTGGCCGAGGCGGGTGAGTTCGGCCGCCACTTCCAGTGTGCCGCGTTCCACGCCACCGACTTCCAGCGCGGGCAAGACCTGAACGACGCTTAATGACAACCGACACCCCTTTTATTGATGTGCGACAACGACCTTCATGCTCGACTTGAGACTGAGGCGTTTCTTTATGATCCTGAGACCGTGATTTTGTAACAACCGGTCAAGCGTGTGAACACTGAAATAGTACAGGTGCTCGGAAGGTTTGATCTCCTTCCACTCGCTCAGTGGACGGGTGACCCACCAGTGACCGATGTCCGGGGTGACGATGTCAATGAGCCCGTCCGGGCTGAGCAACCGCGACAACTCCCCCGCCAGACGGTTAAGATCCGGCACGTGTTCGATCACGTCGTAGAGCGAGATCACCTGGAAGTGTGCGTCCGGAAAGCCCTGCTCCTCAAGCATGCCCTCGTGCAGATGCTGCAGCCCGATCTTGTCCCTGCCATAACGGATCCCCCAGGGCTCCACGTCCACACCCCAGCCTTCGAAACCGGTGTCATTCGCCGCCTTGACGACGAACCCGGCCGAGCATCCTACGTCCAGCCAGCGGCCCCGATCCGGCAACAGCTTTGCGATCTTCCTGACCCGCTTCAGCGAGCGCCGGATTTTCTTGTCGTGCTTTTTCGCGTAGGCGCGCGAGTAGTCGTCGGTGTAGGTATTCAGCACCTGTGCATAGACCGGGCGGGGATTGATCAATACCAGCCGGCAGTTCTCGCATTGCACGAACGGCTCATTGTCTTTCTCGAACAGCGTCTGAAAAACTGATCCGGC
>JBFGPT010000271.1:0-3050 GCA_041564575.1 Gammaproteobacteria bacterium
CAGGAGTCGGGCGAGGAGATAGGCATCCCCAATGTCGTGACGTCGGTCCTGGCGAGCTACCGGGGCTTCGACACCCTGGGCGAGGTGACAGTGATATTCACTGCCTGTATTGCCGTGCTGCTGATGCTGGGCCGTGGGCAGGAAAAGAGCCGGGACTGATCGATGCAACACCATCTTATCCTCAGAGTGCTTTCGAAACTTATGATCCCGCTGATCCTGGTATTCGCCCTGTACGTGCAGTTTCACGGCGACTATGGTCCCGGCGGCGGATTCCAGGCCGGGGTGATCTTTGCTGCAGGATTCATCCTCTATGGTCTGATATTCGGACTCGACAAGGTCCGCCAGGTGGTCGATCCGGTTACCATACGTATCACCGCGGCTCTTGGCGTGCTTCTGTATGCCGGTGTCGGCATCGCCGGTATCCTGCTGGGGGGCAACTTCCTGGACTACAACGTCCTCGCCGCTGACGCCGTCCACGGGCAACACCTCGGCATCCTGCTGATCGAACTGGGTGTCGGTACGACGGTGGCCTCGGTAATGATCATGTTTTTTTACGTCTTTGCCCGGCCGTAGGCCGGCAAGATCAACCACTCGCCTGGTTCTTGTCCTTGATTTCCTCGACCACGGGATTATCCCAGCTGCCGGTGATGGTGTACTGGTATTGCAGTATTTTGTCGATCTGGTCCGGGATGGACTGAAACAATTCACCGGCGAAGTAGATCACGGCGCCAACACCGACGCCGATGGGACCGAACAGGGCACTGGCCACCGGTAGCGTATCCGATATCTGCGGCGTGACCGTCACGACCTGGTCGTAGTCCTTATGGATCAGGCCGGTCCTGCCGGTGACGGCGATGTTCGCGGCCGGTCCGATCAATTGCAGGTCATTGGTATAGGCATTGCCGTTCTCGATGGTGAACACGCCCTCGATGCGGTCGAAGCTGAGTCCCTCGCTGAAAATGTCAGTAAAATCCAGCGCCAGTCGTCTCGGCAATGTTTGCAGGCTCAGTAAACCGAACAGCCGCCCGGCCTTGGGATTGATGTCCAGGAACTGACCGTTCTCGATCAGCATGTCCAGCCTGCCGTTGATATTGTCCAGGGAAAAATCGACTGGCCGGCCGAACCACTCGGCCTCCAGGCTGATCTGCGTATGCCCGTCCTTGATTGACGCATCGGTGAACTGGAATGTACCAAGCATGGCATTCAGACGATCAGCATCGATGTCAAAGTTGAAGCGGGATAGCGGCCGGTTGTTTTCCCTGACCCATTGACCGTAACCTTGTATGGTTATCTCGGGCTTGCTGAAAGTCAGTTCATCAAAGGACAGGCCCTGCTTGATCCTTGAGGTTTCCAGATACATTTCGCCCAGTGCCTTGTCCCCGTAAACGACGCTTTGTACGTGCGCATGTATGGACGGCATCGTGGCGGGGTCGAAATCCATATCCGGCTGGCCTTCGGTTTCATGTTCCGTGAGATGCAGGTGCGACAGGTCCAGTACCACGACATTTTGCCCCGCGGGGATAGAGATGAGCCCGGCGAGGGCGCTGGACTTCACACGGATCTGCCAGTCGGCCTCGGCTTTCATAACATCGAGCTGAACATCGGTGAATGTCTGGTTGAAGAATTCCAGCTTCGAGATGATGACATCGACACCGACGTCGTTGTAGTCCGTACGCCTGGTGCCCGTGCGTTTACGCATGTTTTCCTGGATAAGATTGACCCATTCCGACAAACTGATCTCGTTCAACAGGCCGTTGATGCGTATGCCCCGGGCTGAGGTCAGGTCCTGTATTTTTCCGCCGAAATTCACGCGCAGGGCATCGATCACGTTTTCGCCGGTTTCGCTGTATTCAAGGCGGGCTGCCATGACATTGCCGATCTGGAAATCCAGGATCTGCCGCTCGCCCGCGTCCAGCCGCGTGCTGAGTTCGACGGGCAGGGACTCGGTTTTCTGTTTGGCCAGAGGCGCCGGCAGGTCCACCTGCATGCCGATAAGGTCGGAACGAATATCAAGCCTGCTCCCGGCGGAACCGGAGTCTTTACCGTCGTCAATAGTCAGTGTCGCCTGCCAGGTACTGGCGCCGGAAAAATGATCGATGTAATCGTTGACCATGACCCTGGAGTTGGGGAAATAATGGTTGAACTGTTTTCGCAGAAATCCCCTGTCCATGGCGCCGGTAAAATTCACAATTACGGCATCTGCTTCGCTGTCCGCGGACTTGGTGACACTCAGGTCAATTTCGCGATCAAAATACCGGGCCCTGAGCTTGTTGCTGGAAATGGTATCGCGCGTAAAATCAATCACGCCCCTGAGGTCAGTCAGGCTGACGCCGATGTCGCTGGATTCGAGCTTGTTGCCGGGCAGGTACAGGCGGCCTTTAATGCGCGTGTGCTCATCATGCAAGGGAATGTCCAGGTCGAGGTCGAGTTCCAGCGGACCGCTGATTTCCTCGTCCCGGACGATCTTCAGGGCATTGATATCGTGTAACGGGCTTTGAGTGATAAATAGCGCGCTGTCCCGGATGGTCCCCTCGAAATGGCCCTGCATCAGGACGTGCGGTTTATCCGCGAACATGTCCGGGATCCTGGCCACGGTATCGCTTAACACCGATGAAAACACATTACCGGAGGCCGCGGTGATGACCAGGGCGCTGTTATCGACGACGATTTCCGCGTTCAGGTTGTCTATAGGCGGCCACTCCGGGTCGTAATCGAGGCTGGTATTTTCGACCTGGGTGATTATCTGGAACCTGCCTTCCTTTCCTTTGTAGGGAAAAGCCGACAAGGGTCCCCGCCACACGATATCCGCGCCCAGCATGGTGCCGCCCAACACGGATTTATTCAGCCACTGTTCGATGTCCGATTGATCCTGGAATGGCAGATAATCACGAATCGATTCCACGCTGGCCGGACCGACATTCGCGAGCAGGTCAATATGCTTGTTTCCATCAGCGTCGATATCCAGGCGCGTGTCCAGGGAAAAATCGAAATCCGCGGTTTCTCCCTGAAATACACCGGTTCTGAACGAGAGTCCATCGCCAGTGCGTTGC
>JBFGPT010000272.1:0-3033 GCA_041564575.1 Gammaproteobacteria bacterium
ATGCGCCATCAATTATGAACAGGGGGACTGGACCTCGGTCGGCAACTACCCTATGGACAATACGAAGATCAGCGCCGCCTACCTCGATGCAGTGGGTTGGGCCGACCAGACCCGCGAAACACTTGTCGCCGGGGGTTAAGGACCCCCCGAAAACCAATGCCGTACTACTCCGCCGTGGAGAACTCCGAGTCGTTGATCAGGTTTTCGCGTTTGTCGAAATAGGCATTCTTGATAAATTCATATTTATCGAGCGCGGCCTCTTCCAGGAGATTGCTGGCGCTGGTGAGATCGGCCTTGAAATCCACGTAGTTCAACGTCAACAGTCCGGCGCGCGTAAGTTCATCATCGATATAGAAGATCGGGTTTAGCAATCCGGCATCAACGACGAAACCGGTGGCATCACGTATGGTTGAAGGCCCGAAAAACGGCACCATCAGGTAGGGGCCGGAACCTATGCCCCAGCTCGCCAGCGTCTGGCCGAAATCCTCATCATGCTTTTCGAATCCCATCTGTGTCGAGACATCGAAAAATCCGAGTAGCCCGAGCGTCGTATTGAATACAAAACGCGCGAGATCTGACAGGGCCTGGGAAAACTTGAATTGCAGGATATCGTTGGCAATGACCGAGATATCACCGATGTTGCTGAACATGTTGGTGATGCCGGTATCGACGATCTCCGGCGTGATTGCCTTGTATACCTTGGAGATGGGATCGAACACGGCGCCGTCGATGGCTTCGTTGAAACTGTAGACGCCACGGTTAAACCCTTCCCACGGGTCTCGGGGATCACCGGCACCGGTGGTGGCGCAGGCACTGAGCGTTGCAAGGGAAATGACGATCAAGAACGATCGAAGAATTCGATAGACGGCAAGCAACATAATTTTCCCCGGTATTCTTGTTTATTGTAGAGTTAAAAACTATGTAACAATTCAAGGACAGACCCGGTGAAAACCGGCTTCCATCAGTGCAGACTAAACAAGTTAACTGCCAAATTCAATATCGAAGTAACTGAAAACCTTGAAGATTTTTATTAGACTGTGAATAGTTTTGTAAACTCTTTAGTGTTCATGCAGTTACCTGATAAACCTAAATTTCTTGCAAAGATATGACACACGCCGGCGGTAACCTCGATCCACATGAACTCGACAAATTCAGCCAGGGACCCGAGGTCTGGTGGGATACGCAGGGTGAATTCAGGACGCTCCACGCCATCAACCCGCTGCGTCTGCGTTATATCAGAGACCGCATCGATCTTGGCATGCTGGACGTCATCGATGTCGGTTGTGGTGGCGGTATCCTCGCCGAAGGCCTGGCGCGGCATGCGCGGCATGTTACCGGGATCGATCTCAACGCCACGGCCATCGAGGCCGCGCGCACCCATAATACACATGACAATCTCGAATACGCCTGCATCTCGACAACTGAACAGGCACAGGGCGGTCAACAATACGACGTTGTGACCTGCATGGAACTGCTTGAGCATGTGCCGGACCCGGTAGCATTACTGGCAGATTGCAAAACCCTGGTCAAACCGGGCGGGCAGCTGTTTTTTTCCACCATCAGCCGCAATCTGTCAGCTTATCTGAAACTGGTGCTGGCCGGGGAATACTTGCTGGGTATGTTGCCACGGGGCACACATGACTACAGCAAGTTCATCAAGCCCTCGGAACTGGCGCGCTGGTGCCGTGAATGTGGCCTGGTGGTGTGCGATATTTCCGGTATGGAATTCTCCCCGCTGAAACAGGACTTTTATCTGAGCCAGAACCCACGCACCAATTATTTATTGCACGCAGTGGCAGCATAAGTGGCTGCAATTCTGGACACCGTATATTTCGACCTGGACGGCACACTGGCGGACACCGCGCCGGATCTCGCCGCGGCGCTCAACCAGTTACTCGAACAACAGGGCCGCACTCCCCTGCCATTTGCGACGATCCGTCCAAGCGTATCACTCGGCGGCAATGCCATGTTGCGGCTTGGTTTCCCGCTGGATGAAAACTCGGATGAGTTTTCAAAATTACGACAGGACTTTCTCGAGATTTATGACCGCCGCCTGCACCAGGACACGCGGCTGTTTCCAGGCATGGGCGAGATCCTGTATGAGATCGAGAAGCTGGGGCTGAAATGGGGGATCATCACCAACAAGCCCACCTGGTTGACCGAACCCCTGATCGAAGTCCTGAGCCTTGCTGATCGTACCGCCTGCGTGGTCTGCGGTGACAGCACCCCGTACCGCAAGCCCCACCCCGCGCCGATGTTACATGCCTGCCAACTGACCGGCAGCCAACCGCAGTCATCCGTGTATATCGGCGATGCCCGCCGTGATATCGAGGCCGGTCGCGCCAGCGGTATGCAGACCCTGGCCGCCGCCTATGGCTATATCGAGGCAACGGATAATATCGATAGCTGGCGGGCGGACGCTATCGTGCATTCGGCACCGGAAATCCTGGACTGGATCAGGCAACGGGCATGACTACGCCGGTATTGGTCACGGAAGGCTCAATACTTTACTACGTCAGCCTGAACTTGCCGGAAAGCCTGAAAACGCCGGTGCTGCTCCTGCACGCACTGCACGGGGAAATCAACCGCATCCCCGTGACCTGTTCCGATCCCGGCGTCGCACGCATCAAACTCGAGTGGTGGCGCGAGGAGTTACACCGGATGCGCAATCAACAGGCAGCACGCCATCCGCTGACGCAGGCCAGCCAGTCATTCGCGAATATCAGGCCCATTGATACCAGGACCCTCGAGGTCATTATCGATGAGACCGAACAACGCATTATGCCACCTGACCTCAGGACCCGGGATGACTGGCGCGCTTTTATCGATGCCGGTCCTGCCCTGCCCTGGCACAGTACAGCGGCCCTGCTCGACACCGGGCAGGCAGCGACCCGCGACTGCGTGACCAACCTGATCCGCGCCGCAAGCTGGACGGAATGCCTGCAGGATTTCGGCCTGCAGGCACGCCGGGGTCATTGTTATTTTCCGGATGAATCATTGCGCGATTTCGGCCTGCAAAAAATCGATGTGCTG
>JBFGPT010000273.1:0-3032 GCA_041564575.1 Gammaproteobacteria bacterium
CGTGGCCATTATTCTGGAGCGGCTGTGGACGCTTCAGCGCACACGCGTGCTCCCTGAAGACCTTACCCGGCGGGTCTGGGAGTGGGTCAGCAGAAATCAGCTGAACCATTCACACATCCAGGAGCTGCAGAACGGTTCGCCGCTCGGCCGGATTCTGGCGGCGGGGCTGGCGAACCGTCAGCGGCAACGCGAGGTCATGAAGGAGAGTATCGAGGAGGTCGGCCGCCACGTCGCGCATGAACTGGAACGCTTTCTGAATACACTCGGCACCATTGCCTCGATCACACCCCTGCTTGGCCTGCTCGGTACGGTCATTGGCATGATCAAGGTGTTTGCCGTCATTACCTCGCACGGTGTCGGCGATCCCAGCATCCTCGCCGAGGGCATCTCCGAGGCCCTGGTGACGACCGCGGCCGGACTCTCGGTCGCGATTCCCTCGCTGATGTTTTACCGTTATTTCCGCGGCCGGGTGAACGAGTACGTGATCAATATGGAACAGGAGGCGCTGAAACTGGTCGAGGTGATGTGCGGCATGCGCTCCCGTGAACTCCAGGAGCAGGAGCAACCCGAAACATGAATTTCCAGTCCGGCAGTAACGAAGAACTCGACATCAATATCACGCCGCTGATTGACGTCGTTTTCCTGCTGCTGATCTTTTTCATGGTATCCACCACATTCGAGCGTGAATCCGAGATCAATATCACCCTGCCACAGGCGAGCGAGGAGTTGACGGAGGCCAAGCCGGATGCCATCAACGTGGCCATCGATGCGCGCGGCAACATATATGTCAACGACCAGGCCCTGCTCAATTCACAATTGAGTTCCATCAAGGAGGCGATTTTTGACAAACTCGGACAACGTAATGACGCGCCGGTGATCATCAGCGCCGACTCGGAAGCCGATCACCAGTCGGTCGTCAAGGTCATGGATGCCGCCAGGCAGCTCGGCCTGATACGCATTACCTTTGCCACGCAGAAATACGAGGATGAAGAGGAGTGAGTCGACCGCCGACGGCCGCCATTTGAATCGCGTTTCAGACGGCATATGGAATTAATCACACATGCACGCAGGTCGCGGGAGATATCGACAGGCACGGTGACAGCAAGTACTGAATTCATTGAACAACTCTGGTACGGGGAGCATAAACTTTCAACGGCCCTGGTCCCGATCAGCTGGATGTACCGTTGCGTCATCGCGTTGAGAAAGCTCGCCTATGGCAGCGGCCTGATCCCGCTCAAGCGGTTCAATGTGCCGGTGATTGTCATCGGTAACATCACGGCCGGCGGCACGGGCAAGACGCCGTTGACGATCTGGCTGGCGAAATATCTCAAGGACAAGGGGCTGAAACCCGGGATTGTCAGCCGCGGCTATGGCGTGCCCAACAGGCGCCCGCAACAGGTCAGGCCGGACAGCGATCCCTTTCTGGTCGGCGACGAACCCGTGCTGATCGCACGGCAAACGCACTGTCCGGTGGCTATCGGTGTGAACCGTGTGCGGGCAGCCGCGGAATTGCTTGAGCACTATGATATCAATGTCATCATCAGTGATGACGGCTTGCAGCATTTACCTCTGTACCGCGACATCGAGATCGCCGTTGTCGATGGTGATCGCCGTTTTGGCAACGGCCATTGCCTGCCGGCCGGGCCGTTGCGCGAGCCGGTCAGCAGCCTGGAGCACGTCGACATGGTGGTGGCCAATAACCGCACTGCCAAGGGTGAGCACCTGATGGAGTACGAGACTGGTGGCCGACTGTTGTCGGTCAAGGACCCTGACCGCGGTATAGAGCTCGGCGAATTGCGTGGACAAACTGTGCATGCCGTGGCCGGCATCGGAAATCCCGGGCGCTTTGTTTCACGTCTCAGGCGCGAAGGTCTGCAGGTGATCAAGCATGTATTTCCCGATCACCATCCGTACCGGCACGGTGATATCGAGTTTGGCGATGATTTGCCCGTGGTGATGACGGAAAAAGATGCAGTAAAATGCGAAAGGTTTGCAACAGAACGTTGCTGGTATCTGCCGGTTCGGGCAAAACTGGCGGATACTTTCATTTACAGACTGGATAAATGCCTGGCGGAAATTAATTGTGGATAAAAAACTGCTTGAAATACTGGTATGCCCTGTCACGAAAGGGCCGTTAATCTATGACAAGGAAAATCAGGAGCTGATCTCGTTGTCAGCGCGCCTTGCCTACCCGATCCGGGACGACATTCCGGTGATGCTCGAGGATGAGGCCAGGACCCTGAGCGAGGAAGAAGTGGAAAAACACAGGCCGTGAAAACGGCCTTCGTTGTTATCATCCCGGCACGGTATGCATCGACCCGCCTGCCCGGGAAACCGCTGCTGAAGATTGCCGGGGTACCGATGTTGCAGCATATCTATAATGCCGCGCTCAAAAGCGATGCCGCGGCCGTGCATATCGCGACCGATGACGAGCGCATCGTGGAACTGGCAAAATCGTTCAACGCGAATGTGCTGATGACGGATACGGGACATCAGTCCGGCACCGATCGCCTGGCGGAAGCGGCGCAGTTACTCGGGCTCGACGACGACAGGATCATTGTCACCCTGCAGGGTGACGAGGACGGTATGTCGGAAAAGGTGATTAACCAGGTGGCCCGTTTGCTGAACGATCACCCCGGCTGCAACATGGCGACGATCAGCGAACCCCTGAATGACCCGAAGCACATCCGGGATCCCCATATCGTCAAGGTCGTCAGTGACGCGGACGGGCGGGCCCTGTATTTCAGCCGCTCGGTGATCCCCGGAAACCGATCGGGGGAGCTTGAGATAACTGCGGGCGCAGGCGCTTATCATAAACACATCGGCCTGTATGCCTACCGTGCCGGTTTCCTGCGTTGTTTCACCGGTCTGCCGGTGTGTGCCCTGGAACAGCAGGAATCCCTGGAACAGTTGCGGGCGCTGTATCACGGCGAAACGATAATGGTGCAAGCCGCCTGCGAGTGTACGGGCATCGGTGTCGACACACCCGAAGACCTGGAGCGGGCCCGGCAATATATCGATTAACGCCGGCC
>JBFGPT010000274.1:0-3025 GCA_041564575.1 Gammaproteobacteria bacterium
TAGCACCGTCAGCCATGACCCCGTTTCGGCCATGACGGAACTGACGCAGAAAAACCTGGAGCTCTGGCAGGACATGCAGAAAAGCTTTTATGAGGCCGCCGGTCTGGGCAGTGGCAAGACGGAAAAACCGAAAAAGAAATCATAAAATTACCTCCTGCCCGGGAAATACCCTGCTTTATTCAGTAACTCATTGTATTTTATACAATAAATAATTTTCTCCCTTTCGTTCAAGCCGCTTGACATGGTGCATAGTAAGGCCTATGCTGCACCGCAATAGTGTTGCAATGCACAACCTTTAAACTGATACCTTAGGAGAAACACCATGGGCAAAGAAATGATGAGTAAACTGAACGAGATGAGCCAAGCCTCTTACGAAGCAAGCAAGGAACTGGCCGAAATCAACACCAAGACGATCGAAGAGATTTGCGAGCAGCAGCTGGCTCTGGCCAACCTGATGATCGAAAACGTGACCACGCAGATGAAACTGCTGGGTACCGCCAAGGATCTGAAGGAAGTCATCAGCAGCCAGTCCGAGATCAACGCTGACCTGAGTGGCAAGGTTATGGGCATCGCCCGCAATACCACTGACATTATGACCGAGTACAAGGACCAATGCTCCAGCTGGTACGAGAAAGGCGTCAAGGCCGGTTCTACCTTTGTCCCTGCTGCCAGCGCGTAATACTTTTTACTCCCCTCTGTAAGCAAAAACCCGCGGCCGGAAACGGTCGCGGGTTTTTTTGTCTGTATGCCTGACGCCGGGGTGACCGGGCCGGATTACTTTACGCGTTCATCCAGCCAGGCGCCTACCGTCGGCGGGATCATCTTCTGGGCCTTGCCGCTGACATAGATGCCGATGTGTCCGCCCGGGAATTCCAGTTCTGTGTAATCATCGCTGCCGATGCACCCCTTCAGCGCGCGAGATGAATCCGGCGGCACCAGGTGATCATCAGCGGCATATATATTCAGCACAGGGACATTGATATTCATCAGGTCCACGGTGCGATTACCGATCCTGACCGTACCCTTGACCAGGCCGTTTTGCTGGTAGAACTGCTTGATGAACTCGCGATAAGCCTCGCCTGCCTGATCCGGGCTGTCAAAGATCCATTTCTCCATCCGCATGAAGTTTTCCGCCTTGTCCCGGTCATCAAGTATATCGACCAGGTCCAGGTATTTTTGTCCAGTGAGACGGTAGGGCTTCAGGGTCAGAAACGTCCAGTTCAGGACCTCACCAGGGATATTGCCCATCGCATCGACCATGGTATCAATATCCACGTTCCTGACCAGGTTGCTCAATAAGTCATCCCGTGTATGGAAGTCCACCGGGGTCACCGTGGTGATAAGATTTTTCACCTTCTTCTGATTGAGCGCGGTATAACACAGGCTGAAGGCACCACCCTGGCAAATGCCGAGCAGATTGATCCGGTTCAGGTTGTGACGTTCGCGAATGACATCCACACAATTGTCGATATAACCGTTGATGTAGTCATCCAGGGTCAGGAAACGCTCGGCGACATCCGGATAACCCCAGTCGATCAAATAGACATCCAGGCCGGCATCCAGTAGTCCCTGGATCATTGAGCGGCCATCCTGCAGGTCCGCCATGTAGGGCCGGTTAACCAACGCATAGACAATCAACACTGGCACCGGATTCTGTTTCTTGGTGCGTGCCTTGAAATGATACAGCACCAGCTTGTCTTCCTCGTAGATTACCTCTTTCTCCGAGGCACCGACCGAAATCTCGTCCAGTTCGCTCAGAACCTGCAGGCCTTCGGCGAGCCTGCGGTTAAAATCCAGGATTTCCTGGGTGATATCGTCTGGCCTGATTTGAAATGGAATCACGCTATCCCCTCGCTTGATCAGAATTTGATCTCAATCGTTTTCTTGCCCGTATCCGCGACATCTTTGCCAGCCTGTTTTTCCTTTTTGGCGCCTTTATCCTTCATTGATGTGAAATTCACGACCTTGGTTTCGGCCTTCTTCTTTTTGGCTGACGTTCGCTTGCGGGTGGATTTCTTGCCGGACTTTTTCCTGCTTATCGCCACTGGCTTGCGCTTGATCGTCTGTGAATCCGTACCGCTGTTGTTCTTGATTTCCACGAGTTGTGCCTCGAGTTCCTCGATACGCAGGGCGTCATTGCGGCTTTTGCTGATGGCCTTGTTGAGTTTTTTTACCAGGCTGGCCGTCTGCTTTTGCATCGCCTCCAGATCGGTCCGTGTTGGCAAGCTCGATGCCTGCATAAGTTCATCCCGGATTTCATTACTCTGCTTCTTGTACGCCGTCAGTGAATTGACCAGGTCACCGTACAAGACCGAATATTCCTTGCTGAAGACGAAATTGGCATAGGCCTCTTCATTGCAATCGACCCAGATATTGTAAATCTGGCGCAGGCTGGAGATCTCCTCTCCCTCTTCCGACATCTTCAGGATCCGTTCGTGCAGGTGATCGAGCGCCTGTACGCCGATCTTGCTCATGGCATCGTTATAATCCTCGTTGGATTTGAGAAACTGACGCAGCAGGAACAGATTTTTCTGGAGTTTTTCCTGGAACTCGCGGGCATAACCGACGCCTGGCAGGTTCAGGTACTTGTCCATGAAGGCATCGAGATCGTCGGTCTTCAGCGCCTGGGTAAGATCCTGGTCCACGCCAGGCAGGTTTCTCAACAGGCTGTGCCAGGCCTCGCCCGGCACCTGCCAGGCGTCCAGCACGTCACTGACGGATTGATGACCGATCGTCTGCGAGGCCTCGATGACGGACTTCATGTTTTCTATCTGGTCCGCCAGCCCCTGCAGGAAGGTCTCTGATTTCTTCGAAGCCCCGGAGAAATTCTCCAGTAACTCGGTCAGATGCTGGCCGAGGAAATAGAAAGTCTTGCTCTGCTCCATGAGGCGTTGCGCGGTCGGGCTGACAAACCCGGGCATCTGGGGGTTGAAATTATTCCACCAGAATTCCATCGCCTGTTGCCATTGACGTGCGCTGGGTTGCCCGGCGCCACGGTAGCCGCCAAAGGAGTTCACACTGTTGA
>JBFGPT010000275.1:0-2987 GCA_041564575.1 Gammaproteobacteria bacterium
AAAGACCGGAAACTACCGGTTACAGACAGGTCGAATACCCGCTTTTCCATATGCAGAAGCTTTATCGATGTCGAACCGGGTCTGGATTGATTCAGGTTCAACCCGGCGTGAACCGGCTTTCGGCACAGGAAGAGCGCCGTAAAATAAATGTTACGGTGTGCGCCTGGAAAGTCCGGTCCGGGTGCAGTTGTCTATACTTGGTGATCATGAAATATCCATTCTCAGTTCTGCTGTTATTCATGGCAGGTTGTTCTTCCTCCAACGAACCCGATCCGAAACTGGTCAGACTGTTCGGCGATTATTGTGAATCAATAGTCCATGAAAAAGGCACACCGGAATTCGCCGAGTGCGTCAGGAACATAGGCCTCAAGAAGTAAACCCCGATACATTCATGGTTCCGGAATCCGGCACTGTCAGCTGAGACGGGTTTCAATAAAATTCATCAAGACATTCTGCCACTGGCTGGAGCGGTCGTAGCGGATGATGCATGCGTAGTTGACCGTTGGCGCGGGCGGTAGTAATGGTCTGTATATCGTTCCCTCAACACAGGTATGTCTCAGCGATTCCGCAATCGTGGCGACCCCCTGCCCCGCCGCAACAAGACCGATTGCTGTCGACCTGGGCGCCGTTTCAATAATTTTCCCGGGACTGAAACCTGCTTCCTGGCATGCCGAGATTATTTCATCATACATGACCGGATTGGTGTCCCTGGGGAACAGGATCAGAGGCTCTTCCCTGAGGTCCTTTACGGATACCTGTTTTTTCACTTTCAATGGATGATCGGCCGGCAGGATGACGCCGATCCTGTCCGCCCTGATCGGGATGGTGGTAAACAGGTCGCTTTCGGGCCGGTAAAGAACAAAGGCCGCATCAAGACGCCGGTTTATAACCCCCTCGATCAGTTTGTTCGAGGTCGCCTCGACAAACCTGAACTCACAATGCGCCAGGCTGGCCTGGATTTCGCGGATAACTTGCGGCAGGAAGCCCGACATGGCCGCACTCGAATATCCGAATCTCAATATGGCCGACTGGCCGCTGGCAATCTTTTGCGCCTGTTCCGTCGTCTCGTGCAGGTGTGCCAGTAGTCCCGGCAAGGACTGATACAGGTACTCGCCGGCCGACGTCAGGCTGATCTTTCTTTTCTGCCGGTCAAACAGCCGGCAGCCCAGGGCCTGTTCCAGCTGGGACATCTGCCGGGACAGCGCCGGTTGGGCCACGTGCAGCAGGTCCGCGGCCTTTCTGAAGCTGAGCACCTCGGCAATGACCAGGAAAGAGCGCAGGTGGCGCAGCTCGAATCTGAACTGATAACTACTCGCTATCATATTAGAGCAATCATATATTAGACAGTTATCAGTAGTCTACCCATACTCTCCCCCGATACAACTTTTACATTCCAGAAATCAGGAGAACGCAATGAAACATACACACACATTCCGAAACGGCTGGACAGGCCTCTGTCTTGTCCTGTTATTTCTTTTCACCACGCACCTCGTCCGGGCGGAAACGGCGTCAACCGGGCACGACCTGGTTTCGTCGCTGAACGAGCGCTGGAACGCGGCCTTCAACAGCGGTGATACGGAGACCATCGCCGGTCTTTACGATGAACAGGCCATCCTGTCACCGGGCAACGGCGCGATCCTTTCCGGTAGGGAAAGCATCCGGGAACTGTTTCAGGGCTTCATTGACAATGGCGTTCACCAACACTCGATAGAGGTAGTCGATGTTCGCCGTGAGGCCAACACCCTGTACGAAGTTTCCAGATGGCGCGCCTACGGGCCTGAAAGCGACGGCATCAGGCCGGTTTTCCAGGGGATCCTGGTGAACGTCTTTCACTTCGACGGAAACAATGAATGGAAATCACATTTGCACATCTGGAATGTTTCTGAATAGATAGGAGAGAAACCATGCCATTGGTCAATATAGCAATACTGAAAGGAAAACCGGCCGCCTATGCCAGGGCCGTCGGTGACGCCGTGAACTCAGCGGTCATCGAGAACATGGGCTTTCCCGATGATGATCGTTACCAGATTATTCACGAAGTTGAACCACATCGCCTGCAGTTCCAGGCACGGGACGGTGATCGTGTCATGATGCACCTGATCATGCGGGCGGGCCGTTCGAACAAGACCAAGCAGGCGTTTTATGCGAAGGTTACGGAAAACCTGGCCGCGGATCCGGGTATCGATCCGGCCAACGTGCTGATCACGATCGTGGAAAATCACGACATCGACTGGTCGTTCAGGGACGGAGTGGCGCAGTTCGTGGTTTAGGATACGGACGGGCCAGGGACGGCCGGTTCCCTGTATCAAAAACAAGGAACCACGCAGGGTTTGGGTCCCGGGTAACCGCTCGAACATGTGACTGGAATTTCCGGGGCGAACCCATATTGCTGCGTCGCTGGCTGATGCGATACATCCCTGAATACACTCGTCAGGAAAACTGCTTTTGCTTGATTGTTTTCATGACAACGACGTCAAGGCCAGCCATGAACAGCAACTTTCTTGCATCAAAACAAATATTTTTCCTGGTATTCATCCGGAATATCCGCGTTCTTTTTACCTGCGATAGCATAGTAAAACAAAGGTTCACCATCGATGGATAATCGATGCTGATATCTTTCCAGATGATGTATGTCCAGATATTTGGAAAGTATCAGGTCGCGAATCATCCTTGAAAATCCACTCTGATCTTTCTCATCCAGAAATGATTCCTTTATATTGAATCCAATCCACCCCTGTTTATGGATAATATTGAAAGCATTCATGAAAGCTTTTGGAGGGATATCACCGAATCCCAGGGCAGCAACTACTGTCAGGCAATCCAGTGACCATGATTCAAATTCTTCTTTCGCATCTGGATCAATATTACAAAAATCAGTGATGTAATAGGCATCGTAGTATTGCGGCCGATCTCTTTCCATGGCGCTTTTAGCTTCAGGAATAATGTCAATACCAACTATTCTTGATACACCATATTTTTTGAGGGCT
>JBFGPT010000276.1:0-2985 GCA_041564575.1 Gammaproteobacteria bacterium
CATGAATTGCGACAGCTGGCTTGAACCGAAAAATTCCTTGATGACGGCGGAGACCGGTTTGGCGTTGATAATTTCCTGCGGCATCAAGCCCTCGGATTCAGCCAGGCTCAGGCGCTCCTTGACAGCCCGCTCAACACGGACCAGGCCAACACGGAACTGGTTTTCGGCCATTTCGCCTACACTGCGCACGCGCCGGTTACCGAGATGATCAATATCGTCGATCGTGCCCTTGCCGTTGCGAATATCGATTAACACCCTGACGACGTCAATAATATCCTGCTTGTCCAGTATGCCTTCGCCGGTGATCTGATCCCGACCGACCCGGCGGTTGAATTTCATACGCCCGACCGCAGACAGGTCATAACGATCGGGGCTGAAGAATAGATTCTTGAACAGATTCTCCGCGGCTTCCTTGGTCGGGGGTTCACCCGGGCGCATCATGCGATAGATCTCAATCTGGGCCTCAAGCGCGTTGCTGGTGGTGTCGGACCGCAATGTATCCGAGATGTATGGCCCCTGGTCCAGATCATTGATATACAGCGTCTCGAAGGTAATTCCCTGATTCTCCAGCAGCTTGTCCAGCAACTCTTGCGTGATCTCGGTATTGGCGCTGCAGAGAAGCTCACCGGTTTCCTTGTCGATGACATCCCTGGCTATGACCTTGCCGATCATATATTCCGACGGGACATTCAGTTCGGTCAAATCGGCGCTTTCCATCTCCCGGATATGGCGTGCCGTTATCCTGCGATCTTTTTCGACGATGACCTTGCCGCGCTTGGTCTTGATATCGAAAGAAAGCGTTTCACCACGCAACCGCTCGGGAATGAATGAGTAGAAAATTTCATTCTTGCTGATTCGAACCTTGTTGGTTTCGAAAAAGATTTCGAGGATTTCATCGGTTTCCATGCCGAGCGCCCTGAGCAGAATCGTCGCATAGATCTTGCGACGCCGATCGATCCGGCAATAGACCAGGTCCTTGGGATCAAATTCGAAATCCAGCCACGAACCGCGGTAGGGAATTACCCTGGCGGAATACAATAACTTGCCGGATGAATGGGTCTTGCCCCGGTCGTGCTCGTAGAACACACCGGGTGAGCGATGCAACTGGGAGACGATCACGCGCTCGGTGCCATTGATTACAAAGGTACCGGTTTTGGTCATGAGAGGCATCTCGCCCATGTACACTTCCTGTTCCTTGATGTCCTTGACGACCTTGTTGTTGCCGCTAGCCTCCTTGTCATAGATCACAAGGCGAACCTTGACCCGCAGCGAGGATGCGTAGGTCAAACCTCTTAACTTGCACTCCTTGACATCGAAAACCGGGGTCCCCAGCTGGTAACTGACGTATTCAAGCGCTGCGTTACCGGAGTAGCTTTCGATCGGGAACACGGATTTGAAGGCGGCTTGCAGACCCTTGTCCTCGCGTTTTTCCGGCTCTGCGTCTTCCTGCAGAAACCGTGAATATGAATCGACCTGGGTAGCCAGCAGGTTTGGCACCCGCAGAATTCCCGGGCGTGTACCGAAATCATTACGGATCCGTTTTTTCTCTGTGTACGAATAGGCCATTACTGTGTCTCGCAAGGTTGGTGCAAATAGAGAGGGATAAATCCCTGGTCGGAATCAGGCGGAAACGGACAAGCGAAAGCAGCCGGATCGCCATAATATATAGCGATCCGGCATGCTGATTTGCCCGTTACCTTTAACAATGATGAAGCCGGTTACTTGACTTCAACTGTCGCGCCGGCTTCTTCAAGCTGTTTCTTGATATCTTCCGCTTCGTCCTTATTGGCACCTTCCTTCACCGGTGAAGGGGCACCTTCGACCAGTTCCTTGGCCTCCTTGAGACCAAGACCGGTGACGCTGCGTACGACCTTGATGACTGCTACCTTGTTGTCTCCGAAACCGCTAAGCACGACATCAAACTCGGTTTTTTCCTCGGCAGCCGCACCGGCATCGCCGGCGGCCGCACCGGGGGCTGCTGCGACGGCAACCGGTGCCGCCGCGGAAACACCCCAGGCTTCCTCGAGTTCGTTTATCAGCTCTACCAGTTCCATAACCGGCATCTGGCCCAGGGCATCTTTGATTTCATCGCGTGATAATGACATGTGTTAACTCCTGAAAATAAATACTCTGAAAATGTTTACTGCAAATGTCAGGCTGCCTGATCCTGGTCGCGCTTTGCCGCCAGCAGGCGTGCAAACTTGGCCTGGGGTTCTGCCACCGTACGTACAAATTTCGATAACGGTGCCTGAAACAGGCCCAGCAACATGGCGCGCGCCTCATCGAGTGACGGCATACTGGCCAGACGATCAATATCGCCCGCATCCAGTAACTGACCATCGATGGAGACCAGCTTGACTACGAGTTTGGTATTGTCCTTGCTGAAATCACGTATGACCTTGGCTGCCGAGCCGGGCTCGTCATTTGAGAATGCCAGGAGCAAAGGTCCAACAAGGCCTTCCCGCATGCATTCGAATCTGGTGTCTTCAAGCGCCCTTCTCGCCAGCGTGTTTCGCACGATTCTGAGATAGACACCGGCGTCTCTGGCTGACTTGCGCAACTGTGTCATTTCAGCCACAGAAAGACCCGAATATTCAGCTGCAATTGCGGTGGGAGCCCTGGAAGCAACTTCGGCAACTTCTTCGACAATTACCTTTTTTTGCTCAAGTGTAAGACTCACACTGTTTCCTCCGTTTAAACGTTGACTGGTTCCTGTAGCAAAGCCACATTCCCGGAATGTCATCAACATTACTCATCACGGCGACCTTTTCTCCGGATATCCTTTGATTGGGTAACACCGTCTGCGCAGGCAACATACCGGAAGTTCCGATCTGTACATTAAACATCATTACCGATGTACCTGCGGTCTTTGACGTCTGACCCGCTCCCTGGGCCAGTCCAAAGTTCTTTACAAAAAGCGCCTGTATCCCGGGCGCTGCCTTCAATACTTCCGTCCCTGGCTACACTGACAGTGAACTGTTATCC
>JBFGPT010000277.1:0-2977 GCA_041564575.1 Gammaproteobacteria bacterium
GACCGAAACAGGCCAGCCCGCGTTCAAGAAAGTTGTCAACGATGCCGGCCACCAGCGGCGCCTCCGGGCCGATAATGGTCAGGTCGACCTGCTCACGTGCGGCAAAGTCTGCCAGCGCGTCGATGTCTTCCGCCGTGATGTCGATGTTCTGCACCTTGTCTTCAAGGGCAGTACCGGCATTGCCCGGCGCCACAAAGACCGACTCAACCTGGTCGCTTTGCGCCATCTTCCAGGCCAGCGCGTGTTCCCGGCCACCGCCACCGACGATCAGTACTTTCGTCATGTATCGTTCCAGGCCTTTGCAGATGCGTTCATTTGACGGGAATAATTTTTCATTAATTCGAGGCGCAAGCGGTAGCGAGCAACGGAGTTTATATGTTCATCAATGAGTAGCGCAGCGACGCTTGCAACAAAGAAGTAAAGGAAAATTAACCCGTCAGTGAAGGAAGTGGCGCATCGAGGTAAAGACCATGGCCATGTCATGTTCATCCGCCGCCGCGATCACCTCTTCATCGCGCATGGACCCGCCGGGCTGGATAATTGCACGAATGCCCGCCCCGGCGGCCGAATCGATACCGTCACGGAACGGGAAGAAAGCGTCCGAGGCCATGACTGATCCCTCGACCTGCAGGCCCTCGTCTGCCGCCTTGATGGCGGCGATCCTGGCGCTGTAGACGCGGCTCATCTGGCCGGCGCCGACACCGATAGTCTGGCCGTTTTTGACATAGACGATGGCATTGGACTTGACGTGCTTGACCACACGCCAGGCAAACAGCATGTCATCGATCTCCGCCTGGTCAGGCTGTCGTTTACTGACGATCTGCAGATCGGATTGCGTTACGATGCCCCGGTCATCGTCCTGTACCAGCAATCCACCACTGACGCGTTTGAGATTCATGCGCTGCGGCAGTTGCCGCCACTGGCCGCATTGCAAAACGCGTACGCCAGTCTTTTCCTGGAGGATTTCCAGGGCTGCCCGGTCGACTTCCGGCGCGATGATGACCTCGACGAACTGGCGTTCGATGATGGCGCGGGCCGTGTCCGCGTCCAGGGTCTTGTTAAAGGCGATAATGCCGCCGAAGGCCGAGGTCGGGTCTGTGGCATAGGCCCGTTCGTAAGCCTGCAGAGCCGAGTCGCCAAGCGCCACCCCGCAGGGGTTGGCGTGTTTGACAATAACGCATGCGGTTTCACTGAAGGCCTGCACACAACTGAGGGCGGCATCGGTATCGGCGATATTGTTATAGGACAACTCCTTGCCCTGTAACTGCGTGGCCCCGCCCAGCGTGCCCGGTGCGGGCTCGGGCTCGGTGTAAAAGGCGGCGCCCTGGTGCGGGTTTTCACCATAACGCAGATCCTGTTTCTTCAGGAACTGGCTGCTGAATGTCACCGGGAAGGTTTCGTGTTCGCCGTTGACCAGGCTGCCCAGGTAGTTCGAGACATTGGCATCGTAGGCGGCGGTATGGGCGAAGGCCTTTTGCGCCAGCCGGAACCGTGTGGTCTCCGTCAACCCGTTACCGGCGCTGATCTCTTCCAGGACCGTGGCATAGTCATCGCTGTCGACGATGACGCCGACACGCTGGTAATTCTTGGCCGCGGCCCGCAACATACTCGGACCGCCGATATCGATATTCTCAATGGCATCCGCCAGCGGACAATCCGGCCGGGCGATGGTCTCCTCGAACGGATACAGATTCACCACGACCAGGTCTATGGGCACAATGTCGTGCTGTTGCATGACCGCGTCGTCAGTGCCGGCGCGACCGAGCAGGGCGCCATGGATCTTCGGGTGCAGGGTCTTGACGCGGCCATCCATGATCTCCGGAAAGCCGGTGTAGTCGGATACCTCGATGACCTCCAGTCCATGTTCGGCGAGCAGGCGGGCGGTACCCCCGGTCGACAATATGCTGACGCCCTGCCCGGCCAGCGCCTGGCAGAATTCCAGTATGCCGCGCTTGTCCGAGACGCTGACCAGTGCACGCCTAATCATGGAGCTGCAAACGTATTAATGGCAGAGAATTCAAGACGGGTTGACCGTTGATTACCCGGGTTTGACGAGCTTGTACTTTTTCAGGCGGTTGCGCAGGGTGCCCCGGTTCATGCCGAGGATCTCGGATGCCCTGGAAATATTACCGCGTGTTTTCTCGAGTACGACCTCGAGCAGCGGTTTTTCCACCTGCTGCAAAAACAGTTCATAAAGGTTCGAGGTGTCATGACCATCAAGCGTCTCAAAGTACGACTCCAGCGATTCACGTACGGTATCACTGAGACACGACCTTGAATGGTTGTTCAGATCACCAGATTGCAGTTTTACTTCCAACGTTGTTCAAGCTTCTTGTTCTTATGTTGATGAAAAAGCCGTCGATAAGAGCGAGTTGCTCTTCGGGCTCTTCGACACGGTTAATGCGCGAGCGAAAGGACTCCGCTCCATCCATGTTTTTACAATACCAGCTAATGTGTTTGCGCGCTATACGAACACCCATGTATTCGCCATAAAACGAGTATAAATTTTGCAGGTGTAGCTTGAGAATACGGCTGACTTCATTGGTGTCCGGGGCCGCCAACTGTAACCGGTGTTTAAGAAAATAATCTATTTGTCTGAATATCCACGGGTTGCCCTGCGCGGCCCGGCCGATCATCAAACCATCTGCGCCGCTGCTCGCCAGTACCGCCTGCGCCTTGCCGGGAGAATCGATATCGCCGTTGGCAATGACCGTCATATCGAGTGCCGATTTGATGCGCGCTACCGTGTCGTACTCGGCCTCGCCGCCGAAGCCGCAGGCGCGTGATCGGCCATGCACCGTCAGGGCGCTAATGCCGGTATCCGCCGCGATGCGCGCAATCGACAGCGCATTGTTGTTGTCCCGATCCCAGCCGGTCCGTATTTTCAGGGTAACGGGCACCGTAACGGCCTTGACTACCTGTTGAAGAATGCGCGCCACGCGTTTCTCATCGCGCAACAGGGCTGAACCCGCGGCAC
>JBFGPT010000278.1:0-2968 GCA_041564575.1 Gammaproteobacteria bacterium
CCCGTCGGCGGCGAGATTTTCCAGCGGGGCCCGTTCCAGTGGCATATCGTCGCCGACCATGTAATCTACGGCCTCCGGTTCGAAAACGAAAAAACCGCCGTTGATCCAGCCTTCACCGGTCTGGGGTTTTTCCGAAAATTCCACGATGCGATCCTCGTCCAGCAAAAGCCCGCCAAATCTCGCCGGTGGCCGGACGGCGGTCAGGGTGGCGAGTTTGCCGTGTGATTTATGAAATGAGACCAACTCGCGAATATTCACGTCACCGAGGCCATCGCCGTAGGTCACCATGAATCGGTTCTTGCCGATTTTTTTCTTCAAGCGGGCGATTCTGCCCCCGGTCATCGTGTTGTAACCGGTATCGACCAGTTCAATATTCCAGTCGGGCGTATTACGGCTGACCATCTCGCGGGCGCCATCCCGCAGGTTGATGCTCCAGTCGCTGTTGCGCAGGACAAAATGCGCGAAATATTCCTTGATCAGTTCACCCTTGTAGCCGCAGGCGATCACGAATTCATTGAAACCGTGCCCTGAATAGATGTTCATGATGTGCCAAAGAAGCGGTTTGCCGCCGATTTCGACCATGGGTTTCGGCTTTTTGGTAGTCTCTTCTTCGAGCCGTGTGCCGAGACCACCGGCCAGGATGATTGTTTTCATACGAGAGATTCCTGCTCGGAAACTACTATGAAATGACGTTTCCGGTTTTTTCAATCAAAGATACATGCGCCTGATACTGCGCGCAAGTGGCCGGAACAGTTGATATTGCAAATTCAATCAGGATCTTGCATTGAATTCCAGCCACCAGCGGGCGGCGTCTTTAATCCTGTCCTGCGGCCGTTCCGGCGGGGACCAGCCCAGCTTTTGACGGGCAAGCGCGGGATCGGCGACTAGTTCCGCCAGTGACTGGTCGGGTTGATCGGCCGAGCCGTACTCAATGAGGCCGCCATTACCCGTGACCTCGGCAACGGTTTCCGCGAATTCCCGGGTACTCAGGCCAATACCCGTGCCGATGTGATAGATTCGGCCACAGGCGCTGCGATCGACCTGCAAGGCCAGCACATAGGCCTCGGCGATGTCTTCAACATTGTTGAAATCCCTGATCTGGTTGCCGTGAGACAGCCGGGCTTTTTTTCCGTGGGGCAAAGTCGATACCAGGTAGGGCAACAATCGTTTATTCGATTCATACTTGCCGTAGACGTTGAATATCCTGAGGTTTATCCAGTCGACGTCAAAGCGGGGATGCAGCGCCGGCAGCAACCTGTCTGAGTGGAACTTGATCCGGGCATAGACGGATTGGGGATCGACCTTCGCATCTTCCGTCAGGGCAAGTCCGGAAGCCAGCACCCAGGCACTGCCGGTGTGAATAAGTCTTGAACCGGGTACCTGCGCGAGATAGCAGAACATGGTTTCAAGCTGGATTTCACTCAGGCGTTGCATCTCCGTTTCTTCGACGCCGGTAAACACACCAGCCTCCAGCGCAAGGTGCATGATGATTCGTGGCCGGACCCGGTCAAGCAGCTTCCCGAACGCTAACGGGTCAGAAATGTCCGTGTAATCTACAGACCAGTGAGCCGAGCCGGACAGTTCCTGCAGTCTTTCCAGCGAAGTCGATTTACGGACCAGCGCAACGGCATGTTCGACAGGTGAACCATCAGGGAACCGGAGAGTGCCTGCCCTTATACCGGTTACGAGGCGTCTTATCACAGCGGAACCGATAAAGCCGCCTGCGCCAGTGACAAGAACCGGGTTATTCATTCTTGACAGGAATTAACCTGTATCTATTCATGCCCGGTCTTGACTGGCCATTGATAGGGAATCTTGCTGCTGTCCGGTTCGACTCTCTCGAACTCTTCCGGGTCATATACGTCAGTCGCGCAACTGGCGACGATGCTGAAGGGTTTCCCAAATCCGTGGAAACCGTTCCATACGCCAGGTGGCACGACAACGAGTGAATGATTATCAGGTCCGATATTGACCTCTACAATCTGCCCGCGACTTGGTGAATCTTCCCGTGCATCGTACATAACAAAGCAGACTTCACCGTACACGCAGGCATAGTTTGCCGTGACAGTTCTGTGATTCTTCCACGCCTTGGTTATACCTTGATTAATCGTCGAAAAATATATCTCACCAAAACAGACAAAATATGGATCGGTACACCGTAACATGCGGGCCACTGATCCCCGCTCGTCTGGAAAAATTTCCAGCGGAATAATCTTGACGCCCTCAATCGCGGTTTTGTGTTCGTCTTTCATACTGAGGCGTGTGGCACGGTGGTATCAAAAAAATAACAGGCAACTTTAACCGTCTTGTTCATGAGATAATGCGTCCGGACTGTAAATATCAGCGGTCCAGGAAGAAAGCGAAACCGCCAGTACTGCTCTGCATTGTATCCATAACCACATCGAATTGTAATATCATTCAACTTTACTCGTTCGCCGGTTATACATTATTATCAGACTTCGCTAACTTGAAGTTCCTGTATACAGCAGAAGAATTTTGGTTGTTTTACCGGTGTTTGTAATATCTGACAGGAAGTACATGGGCCGTCATACCGGCATTGACCCGACATTCATCAATTATCCATAAATCGAAATGAAAATTGGCATCAGTGGCTGGCGTTTGGGCAGCATGAGGCTCGGTGTAGCCCGCTATACTGAATACCTCATAAAAGAATGGTCTAAAATGATGTCGCCGCCCGATGAACTGGTGGTCTTCATGCATTCGCAGACCAATGATGAATGGCCAGACGCCCGGGTTCCGGTCACCAAAAAGATTTTACCACCACGGATGACCAATGCCCTGTGGGAAAATCTCTGGCTCCCCTGGCAATCAGGTAATATCGATGTATTGTTCGGACCTACCTATACCTTGCCGTTGTTTTATCCGGGTAAAAGCGTCGTTTCGATTCACAGCGTAGACGAGGCGGTCGAGGGTATCTACTCCCTGAAATATTATCTGACCTACAGGC
>JBFGPT010000279.1:0-2968 GCA_041564575.1 Gammaproteobacteria bacterium
AGCAGGTACAGGTCAGGGTAGCGTGTTGCGGGCGATCCGGGCATGGCGCAGGAATTATCCGGGGCTATACATCCTCATCCAGCACGAGACTAGCACAGGCGCGCTGTAGCGCGCATGCCTCAGGGATATTAATCAGTCGCCGGTCTCCTTGTCACTGTCGATATTCAGTTTTTTCATGCGATACCGCAGGCTGCGGAACGACGTACCGAGCAGGGCCGCCGCGGCCGTCCTGTTCCACCTGGACTTTTCAAGCGCCTGCAGGATCAGGCTGCGTTCGGTATCCGCGATATATTCATCCAGGTGGAAGGACTCGCCAAGTTCGACCGGTTCGCGGCCCGGCGCACCGAAATCCTCGCTGTCCAGATCGGATGCCTGGATCTCGTTGCCTTCACACAGGGTAATGGCGCGCTCCAGGATGTTCTCCAGTTCACGGACATTGCCGGGATATGAATAGCCGGACAAGGCGCGGACACTCTCGTCCGAGATACGCGGTTGTTCCATGCCGTACTGCCCGGCCAGCCGGTCGAGTATATGTTGTATCAGCACCGGCAGATCGGACTTGCGGTCGCGCAGGGCCGGTACCCGGATCTCGATGACATTGATACGGAAAAACAGGTCCTGGCGAAACTCGCCGTGCTCGACCATCGCCGCCAGATTCTTGTGAGTCGCACTCAGCAGGCGGACATTCACCGGCACCTCGTTATGCATGCCGACCGGACGGATATGTTTTTCCTGGATGGCGCGTAATAACTTTACCTGGATGTGCTGGGGCAGATCGGCAACCTCGTCGAGAAACAGCGTGCCGCCATCGGCGGCCTGAAACAGGCCTTCCTTGTCGGCGACCGCGCCGGTGAAACTGCCCTTTTGATGTCCGAAGAATTCACTCTCCATCAGTTCCGGAGGGATTGCCCCGCAGTTGACCGGCACGAACGGCTGATCAGAGCGCGGACCCAGCTCGTGTATCATCCTGGCCACCAGTTCCTTGCCGGTACCCGATTCACCACTGATATAGACCGGCGCCTGGCTGCGCGCCAGCTTGTTGATCTTCTTGCGCAGTTCCCTGATCGCCGGGCTGTTGCCAATCAGGCGTTCGGCCGGGTCAAAGTCAGCGGCATGGATAGTCAGGGCGTTCCTGACTATGGTGCGCAGCGATTCCAGGTCGATCGGCTTGGTCAGAAAATCGAAGGCACCGAGTTTCAAAGCCTGTATCGCGGTTTCCATGCTGCCATGCGCCGTAATCACGGCAACCGGCAAGTGTGGATAGTGTTTCTGCAGGTACTGGATGAACTCGACACCGTCACCATCCGGCAGGCGCAGATCGGTCAGGCATATTGAAAAGTCATGCTTCTCGAGCAGATCGCGCGAATCGCCCAGGTTCTCCGCGGCAAGGCTGTCGATCTGCATGCGCTCCAGCGTGATACTCAGAAGTTCACGGATATCGGGTTCATCGTCGATGATCAAAGCGAGTGGCTGACTCATGCGACAATACTATCCCGCTTGTCAAAATAGGGGAAATTAACGCGGAACTGGCAACCCGCATCGGAATTGACATGTACGATCAGGTTGGCCTGATTTGCCTCGCACAATTCCCGGGCGATATACAGACCCAGCCCGGTGCCCTTGGCCTCGGTCGTGACAAAAGGCTCGAACAGGTGTTTGCTGATCTCCTCCGGCAGGCCCGGGCCGGTGTCGATGATATCGATATAGGAACGCCCGGATTCCGGGTGGATACCGCAATGAAATTTCAGGAGGAAATCCCCACGGCTGTAACGAATGGCATTTTCGCTGAGATTCCACAGCACCTGGTGCAACTGGGTGGAATCCATCTTGATCAACAGGTCTTCCGGAACCACCTCGATGATGATGGCATCCCTGGATAGCTGGTGCTTGTCGCACAGTTCCGCGACAAAGCCGTCCAGCCATTCGCCGATCATGACGCCGTCGGGGTCCGGCATCTTCCTGCGGCTGATGCTCAATACATTTTCAATGATGCTGTTGATGCGAGAAGACTGGTCCTTGATGATCCGCATCAGGCGCTGGTCTTTATCGTTTATCGTGCCCGATTCGGACAACAGTTGGCCGGCATGGCTGATGGCGCCGAGTGGATTACGAATTTCATGGGCGATACTTGCGGTCAAGCGCCCCAGCGAGGCAAGTTTCAGTCCCTGTGCCTGCTGCCTGAGCAGCGCAAGTTCGTCGAGGAAAATCAGCAAACTGCCCTGTTCCTTCTCGCCGAGGTCGGATATCGCGACCTTGAGATCCATGTTGCTGGATTTCTGATGGATATCGAAGGTATGTTGTCGCTTGTCCCGTTCCCAGCGCTCCAGCACATTCATGATCTCGATCGATATCGATTCCATATGCATCCCCACGGCCCTGTCCGTGGCCGCCAGCATAAATATGGCGGAATTGTTTATAAGGCGCACCGTGCGATCGCTGTCCAGCACGATGATCCCGGACTGCATCCGCTGCACGATATGTTCGTTCAGCCGTGCAAGATGTTGCAGATCTATGCCGCGTTGTTCCGCCAGCGCCTCGCTGCGCTGGACCCGTGTCGCCAGCACGTGTCCTAAAAGGGCAGTGATAAAAAAACTGGTTCCGAGAAACCCGGCATGCGTGTAGTTCGGCGTGTACAATTCACGAAAAAATTGCTGGTAGATTTCCATGCCAAGCACGGCCAGGCTGGCAATCGCCGCGTACAGAAAGGCAATCTTGCCGATGACCAGGATACTGCCGCCGGCCACGGCGATCAGCAACAGCATGCCAAAGCCGCTGCTGAGTCCGTTACTGGCATACATCATGAGCGAAATGGCCAGCACATCGATCGTCACGTAAAATGTCACCTGTGAAATCAGGCCCGGCTTGCGCGTCGGGATAACGAAGGCGAACAAAATCGCGGCCAGGAAATACAGGTGCGTAGCGATGGAAAAGAGCTTCTCGTTGTAAACACCGAGCGGCTCCGGCAGGC
>JBFGPT010000280.1:0-2959 GCA_041564575.1 Gammaproteobacteria bacterium
GATACGGAAAAAAGAGGAGGTCGACCGGGTCAACGACAGGATCCGGCGGAAAAACACCTGCAACAAGGCAAAACACTACCGTCAGGAAATCCTTGCCTCAGGCTATCTGTATGAGGAAGATGAGCTGGGTAAGAAGCACATCCTGAGTGCCGAGGAATTCGAGGAACATCTCGGCAAGACAGAGCGGCTGATCGAGAAATACTGCAGTTGAGGTGCGGTAATGCGTTGCCGGCAGGCCCTGGCCGGGCCTGAAATGTTACCAACTCTCGATAGACATTTCTAATAATATCAGTGTATTATCGGCTGTAATTAAGGGCAAATAAAAACATTCAGGTCGATGAAAACAGCCTTCTGGCAAAGCGACTGGTTCTTTGGTGTGATCATCACGATCATTTTTTTCTTGATCGGCCCCAGCGCATTTGTCAAAAACCTGGAACGCATGGCCTATGACCAGGGGGTACGTTCCAGTCACAAGGAATCCACCAGCGAGATTTCAGTGATCGCGATCGATGATCAGAGTATCGAGAACATCGGTCGCTGGCCCTGGCCCAGGAATATCCTGGCCGGGATGATCGACAAGCTGAATGCGGCCGGGGCCAGGGTCATCGGCAACACCATCATCCTGTCCGAGAGCCAGCAACAACCCGGCAGTGAATACATCGAGGGCGCGCTGGGCCTGCTGGACGTCCCTGATGTCCTGACACTCCCCAACCAGAATATCCACCGGGCGGTCGACATCCTGAAATCCGGCAGGGACAACCTGGATACCGATGCCCTGCTTGCCGCCGCCATGCGTAATTCGGGCAACGTCATCCTCGGCATGCAATTTGGCCTCGGCAAGCCTCTGGGTAAACCCGATAAGGAGTTACCCGCTTACGTCAGGAAACATCAATTACCCAACGTGCTCGGTGAGGCAGGCCGTCCGGCCTTTGCCAATGCCGCCACGGCGCCCATCGAGATCCTCGGTCAGGAAGCCGTCGGTATTGGCCACATCAGTTTCCCGATCGACAGGGACGGTGCTATCCGCAACGACCTCCTGGTGCTGGATTACTACAATGCGTTCTATCCATCCCTGGCCCTGATGATCGCGGCCCAGAGCCTGAACCTCGGGGTTGAAGACATACTGGTGAAGAAAGGTGAATCGGTCAGCCTGTCCAACCTGGAGATACAAACCGACGCCGTCTCGCGCATGTACCCGTATTTTTACCAGGACCAGGAAGGCAAATCGGCCTTCAAGTTAACCTCCTTCTATGACGTCTATGTCGACAAGGTCAATCCCGCCGCCTTCAAGGACAAGATCGTGCTCATCGGCGCCACGGCCTATGGCGTTGGCAACAGTTTCGTTACGCCGACCGACGAAGCCATGACCCCGGCCGTGCTGCTGGCCAATATCGTCGCCAGTATCCTGAACCAGGATTTCTTCATCATCCCCGACTGGGCCCTGATGGTCGAACTGGCCGCCTTCGCGCTGGTCGCGTTGTACCTCATCTTCCTGTTACCCAGGCTCAGTGCGCGCATGGCCGCCATTATCAGCCTGTTGTTACTGCTCGTACTGCTCGGCGTCAACCAGGGACTGTTGATTGGCCAGGCCATGTGGGTACAGCTGATGTTGCCGGCGCTGTTGCTGGCCTGCGGCTATCTTTTACTGATCACCAAGCGCTTCCTGGTCACGGAAAAGGGCAAGATCAAGGCCGATGAGGCCTCGGCGCAGAGCAACCGTACGCTCGGCCTGTCGTACCAGCAACAGGGTCAACTGGACATGGCCTGGGACAAGTTCCAGTCCTGCCCGATGGATAACTCCATGCTGGAACCCTTGTACAGCCTGGCCCTGGATTTCGAAAGCAAGCGCAAGTTCGCCAAGGCCGCGACCATTTACGAATACATTGCCCAGTACGATGCGAAATACAAGGATGTTAAGGAAAAGATCCAGCGCAGCAAGGCCATGCAGGATACCTTCGTTTTCGGCGCACCGGCCGCGGCCGGCGGCGCCGGCTCGATGATGCTGGATGCGACCGGCGGCATGCAGAAACCCAAACTCGGACGCTACGAGGTCGAGAAGGAACTGGGCAAGGGCGCCATGGGCGTCGTGTATCTGGGCAAGGACCCGCAAATCAATCGCACGGTCGCCATCAAGACCATGGCCCTGTCACAGGAATTCGAGGAAGACGAACTCGACGAGGTCAAGGAGAGGTTTTTCCGCGAGGCGCAGACTGCGGGCCGTTTGAATCACCCGAATATCGTTGCCATCTACGATGTCGGCGAGGAACACGACCTGGCCTACATCGCCATGGAGTTTCTCGAGGGTCATGACCTGGCGCGATATACCAAGAAAGACCAGTTGTTGCCCATAACCACCGTGCTGAGCATTATCACGCTATCGGCCGATGCCCTGAATTACGCGCATCAGCAAAACATCGTACACCGCGATATCAAGCCGGCCAACATCATGTATGTACCGGAATCCTCCAAGATCAAGCTGACCGACTTCGGCATCGCCCGCATCACCGATTCCAGCAGGACCAAGACCGGCATGGTGCTGGGCACGCCGTCCTACATGTCACCCGAACAACTCTCCGGCAAGCACGTTGACGGTCGCTCTGACCTGTTTTCCCTGGGCGTGATGCTGTACCAGCTGCTCACCGGCGAATTGCCGTTCACCGGCGAGTCCATGGCGACCCTGATGTTCAAGATTGCCAATGATCCTCATCCCGAAATCATTGCGGTAAAGCCGGACCTGGCCTCCAGGGCACCCTGCGTGGCCAGTATTGTCAACCGGTCGCTGGAAAAAGATCCGGACAAACGCTACCAAACGGGTGCCGAAATGTCGGCCGATCTGCGAAACTGTATCAAGACCATCAAGGCAAAAAAGGCATAGGCCGTCATGCAAAACACGATCGAAATCGTCAATCTCTCGGATGTCGGCCTGAAACGGCCACACAATGAGGACAGTGCCATCAGC
>JBFGPT010000281.1:0-2951 GCA_041564575.1 Gammaproteobacteria bacterium
GCAATGAGGTTACCGTGATGATCACCGGCGAGAGCGGTACCGGCAAGGAGGTCCTCGTGAAGTTCATTCACAGCCAGTCGCCGCGGCATGACAAGCCTTTCGTGGCCATCAACTGCGCTGCGATACCGGATAATATGCTCGAGGCCATGTTGTTTGGCTATCAGAAAGGCGCGTTTACCGGCGCCTACAAGTCTTCTCCGGGAAAATTCGAGCAGGCGCAGGGTGGCACCCTGTTACTGGACGAGATCTCGGAGATGAGCCTCGGGCTGCAGGCCAAATTGCTGAGGGTGTTGCAGGAAAAAGAGGTTGAAAGACTGGGCGACCAGAAAATGATCGATCTCGATGTCCGCGTCATGGCGACCTCGAACCGGGATATGCGTACCGAAGTGGATGCCGGCAGGTTCAGGGAGGATCTGTTCTACCGCCTGAACGTTTTTCCCATATCCATACTTCCGCTCAGGGAACGGCGGCTTGACATCATACCTGTTGCCGAACACTTCCTGGCGCGTCAGGCGCAAATGGAAAACCGTGTTGTGCCGCAGCTGGACGACAACGCCAGGGAAAAACTGTTGTCACATAGCTGGCCCGGTAATGTCCGTGAACTGGATAATGTCATCCAGCGTGCCGGTATCCTGCAGAGCAATGACCGCATAAACGCGGCCGAGATCGTCTTTGAAAACGGTGCAAGCCTGAATCTTGCGACACCGGCCCGGGCCGCGGAGCCGGTACACAACGCGGTGGCCGCCGGCGACAATGCCGATTCACTGGGCAACGATCTGAAAAACCGTGAACAGCAGATCATCATTGATGCCCTGCGGAGTGCCGCCGGTTGCCGGAAAAATGCCGCGGAACAACTCGGGATCAGTCCCAGGACCTTGCGATACAAACTTGCCAGGATGCGTGAAGCCGGTATTGAAATCCCGGTACGCTAGTTTTCCAGTCAATCATAAAAAGCAGGAGCGCAATAATGACCAGTAACAACATTACGCAGTTGATTGCCGAGATGCGGGTTATGGCGCAACAGGCCCAGGGCGGTGCACAACCGCAAGCACCCGCGCAAGGCGTGAACTCGAATTTCACCAGATTGTTGCAGGAATCCATAGACAAGGTCAGCGAAACCCAGAAACAGGCGGGGCAACTTGCCGAGCGGTTTGAAATGGGTGACAAAAATGTTGACCTGGCTGAAGTCATGGTCAACCTGCAAAAGGCCAATGTGTCATTCCAGGCCATGACCCAGGTCAGGAACCGCCTGGTCAGTGCCTACCAGGAAATCATGAACATGCAAATCTGATATTCCTATTTGGAGACGATAGATGGCAGAAGTTTTGACATTACCCGCCGATGTGAAGCGCACGTTGTTCTTCAGGCAACTTGGATTTTTGATTGCAGTCGCTGCCAGCGTCGCGGCTGCCGTGTATATCACCCTGTGGTCACGCACACCGAGCTTCAGCCTGCTGTATGGTTCCTTGTCGCATCGTGATATCTCCGAGGTACTGGAGACGCTGCAAAAATCCGATATCGAGTACCGCGTCGACGAAACTTCCGGTGCGGTCATGGTGCCGTCCGCCAAGGTTCATGAAGCCAGAATGAAGCTTGCTTCAGACGGGTTGCCAAGAAGCGCCAACGCCGGTTTCGGTATCCTGTCAGAGGATCAGGGCCTGGGTACCAGCCAGTTTATCGAAAAGGCGCGTTATCAACATGCCCTGGAAGCCGAACTGGTAAAATCCATTACAGAGATCAGTTCGGTCAGAAAGGCGCGGGTACATCTGGCCATTCCAAAGCAGTCGGTATTTGTCAGAAACCGCAAGCCGGTCAGTGCCTCGGTACTGGTCGATCTGTACTCCGGGCACCGTCTGAGCCATGAGCAAATCGCGGCCATTTCCAACCTGGTCGCCGCCAGTGTACCCAACCTGGATACCGACAATGTCAGCATCATCGATCAGAACGGTCGCCTGTTGACGCATGCCGGCATGGCCAGGGACTATGCCATGTCCTCATCGCAGTTCCAGTATGCCCAGCTGGTAGAAGACTCCTATATCAAGCGGATCGAGGACATCCTGATACCTATGGTTGGCCCGGATGGTGTCAATGCGCAGGTCACAGCCGAATTCGATTTCACCAGCACCGAACAAACCCGGGAAAGCTACAATCCTGACCTGCCCGCTATCCGCAGTGAACAACTGGTAGAGGAAATGCAGGGATCGGATACTGCCATGGGAGGCATACCCGGTGCCCTGTCCAACAGGCCACCGGCCGCGGGTACTGTTCCCGAGATCACCGGCGCGGGCAACACGGCCGGTAATGCCACGGCAGAAGTGGAAAACCAGTCCAGCATGCAACGCCGGACAGTCAGGAATTACGAACTGGACAAGACCATCAGTCACACCCGCATGCCGATGGGAAGCCTGCGTAACCTGTCTGTTGCTGTCGTGATTGATCACAAGAAGGTCGTCGACAGCAAGGGCAAGGTTGAATGGGTCGAGCACAGCCCCGAGGAAATCCAGGCGTTTACCGCGCTGGTCAAGGAGGCCATCGGTTTCAATGCAAACCGGGGTGATACCGTGAATGTCATGAATACCCGTTTCATGATGCCCGATCTGCCGGAGGAGGTACCGGCGGCGCCCATCTGGGAACAGGCCTGGATCTGGGATATGGGTAAACAACTGGCCGGCGGCGCGCTGGTCCTGTTTCTGATCTTCGGTATCCTCAGGCCCGCGCTCAAGAATATCGTCAACAAGGAAATCACCTTGCACCAGGCGGCGCTGACAACCGGTGGCGTTGCCGCCGCATTGCCGGATGGCAGTTCTGAAAACATGCAAACCCTGCAGGATAATTCGAATTCCACAGGGGCGGCTGCCCGGGGCAACCTGTCCCGGGAATATGATTCAACGCTGACCGCGGTCAAGCAAATCGTGAACCAGGACCCCAGGACTGCCGCCACCGTCGTTAAA
>JBFGPT010000282.1:0-2947 GCA_041564575.1 Gammaproteobacteria bacterium
GACAGAGTTTCAGGCTTGTCCCGGCATTGCTGGGACGCAAATCTTACATGATTTTGACGGGAAAGGGGTTATTTTTGGTGCCGCCAGTTGAATGAGGGCGCCTTCAATGCCCCCTTGCGCACCAGAGGTGATCAAGCCTTGACGATATTGTGCCGAATGGCCAGCCGGGCGACCTCGGCCACCGTGCTGACTTCCAGCTTATTCTTGATCTGGGTGCTGTAGTTGGCAACCGTCTTGTAACTCATCGACAGACGCTTGGCGATCTCGCTGGTATTCAAACCCTCGGCCAGCAAGCAGAAAATCTCGAATTCCCGCGTCGAGAGACTGGAAAACGGCGTGTTCTTGTCGCGTGATTTCTGTACTGCCAGGCGCTGGGCGAGATCGGATTCCAGGTGGGTTTGACCGCTGGCGATCTTGCGTATGCCCTCCAGCAATGCTTCCGGGGCGCTGCTCTTGGTGATGTAACCCCGGGCACCGGCCTGCAGGGCCTGTTCGACGAAGACCGTGTCATCATGCATGCTGAACACGAGGATCCTGGCATCGGAGTCGCGGGCGGTGATGCGGCGAATGGCCTCCAGCCCGCCGATACCGGGCATGCTCAGATCGATGACGACGACGTCCGGGTTATGCTCGGCATAGGCCCTGACGGCCTGCTCCCCGGATTCGGCCTCGGCGATGACCTCGATGTCCTCGGATTTTTTCAAAAACATCTGGTAGCCGGCCCGCACCACGGCATGATCATCAGCCAGTAGAACGCGTATTTTGTTACCCGAACTCATGTTGTGTTCCAGTCGCCTCGCTGGCCAGTGGTATATCGATTTTGATCTTTACGCCCTTGCCGTGTTCCGTGGAGATCCGGATGCGGCCTGCCAGTGCCTCGACCCGCTCTTGCATGCCAAGGAATCCCAGTCCGCGTTTTATCCCGGTTTCGTCGAAACCGACACCATTATCCTCTATTTTTACCTGCAGTTCACAGGGGTATTCCTCCCCGCCTGCTACCCGGCCATCGATACGGCACATCTCTATCAGCACCTTGTTCGCCTGCGAATGCTTTATCACATTGGTCAGACTTTCCTGCACGATACGATAGATACTGATACGGGTGTTTTCATCCAGCAGGTCGAAGTCACCTGTAAACTTGAATTCGCAGAAGACATCCTCGTGGACGCTGTTCCAGTCATCGATCATGTCCTGCAACGCGCGCACCAGGCCGAATTCATCCAGTACGGCGGGACGCAGGCGGTGCATCATGCCACGCGCGACATCGTACATGTGGTTGGATACCTCATTGATGGTATTGACCCGGTCCTTCAACGCCTCGGTATCCGCCTCGCACTGGCCTATGGAACTGGCGACCGCGCGGATAGCGGCGATCGACTGGCCCAGTTCATCGTGCAGTTCGTGTGCAGGATGCTGCCGCTCGAGTTCCTGGATGGCCAGTGATTTCCGGGTCAACTCGCGGTTTTCCTGCCGGGTCCTGTCCAGCACAGCCGCCATCAGATTGAACCTTTCGGAAATCTGCGACAACTCGGGCAGATTGAATCTCGGCAGGCGCAGGCGGTAATCACCGTGTTCTATGCCCTCCAGCCCTGTTTGAATTACCGCAATCGGCGCCAGCCCGCGGCCCAGCGTGTAATACACAATGAGCACCGAGAGTACGACGAACAGGATAAACATTGCGAAGATGTCCCTAGAGTCCTGCCACACCTCCGATATTTCATCGGAGGGATCCGCCCGGATCTGGATCTCGGTAATCCACCGATCACCGGTATTGATCAGGCGCCGATGCTCGATGAATTGCGGTTTGACCAGCGTCACAAACCAGTCCGGGGCATCGGCCTTGATCTGCACATCCGGTGCTACCGGCATGGCGTCGTCCAGGCTTGAACGCCTGAGGATGCGGATCTGCAAATGCCTGGAACTCTCCAGTTGCGATACCCTGGAGAGCAATGCTTCCTCGACCTCGGGCTGACCGGCATCATCGATACTGGTCAGCGCGATCTCGATCAGTTGCAGTGTGAAACGCGCGGCGGACTGCACCTCGTCATGTATGGCACGGCGGGCATTGTTGATGATGAACATGCTGCCACCGACGAGCATCAGCAGGAACAGGAGCGTAATCAGAATGCTTAACCGGGCTCTGAGACTCATCGGGAACAGGGATCATCCGATTCTTGATTAAAAGAAACACACCATAACGACCGAATGTGATCTGAATGCTGCCGTAATTGCGCTGACTCATTATAGTATCAATTATTCGTTGAATAATATCCCGGCATGGTTTAACTTTTTTTAACTCAAGTAATTAGGAAATTTTCCTGATGCAAAAAATAATAAAGAGGCATGGCCTGGCCATGTGTGTGCTGGCCCTGTCATTGCCATTGACAGCGGCTGAGGACGTACTTGAGTCCGCGGTTTCCACGCAGTTAAAGGCACAGCAAAAAACCATCCAGTCACAGGAACGCGTTGACAACCTCGTCGATGAAACCCGCGACATGCTGCAGGAATATCGCAGCGCCATCCGCTCTACCGAAAGTCTTGAGATCTATAACCAGCAACTCAAAAAACTGACGGTTAAACAAAGTGAGGAACTGGCATCGATTCAGCGGCAACTGGATAATATCGAGGACACCCAGCGCGATATCGTACCCTTGATGCTGCGCATGGTCAGTGTCCTCGAGGAGTTCATCGCGCTGGACATGCCTTTCCTGCTCGAGGAAAGGCATACCCGGCTTGCAGCGATCAAGGAAATGATGGACCGGCCGGATGTCAGCCTGCCGGACAAGTTTCGCCGCATCATGCAGGCCTACCAGATCGAGAACACCTACGGGTCGACGATCGAGGCGTATGCCGACGTCATCGAGCTCAACGGCCAGCAGCGCCAGGTCGACATGCTGCGTTTCGGCCGCGTGTCGCTCTCGTTCCAGACCCTGGACGGCGAGATCAC
>JBFGPT010000283.1:0-2941 GCA_041564575.1 Gammaproteobacteria bacterium
ACGGCTGGCAGTGGCTCGACGAACACGCCACCCGGCGTGAAATCCACGTGCCCGGCCAGGCTCCAGGTCCAGACGATGGCCGGCAGGAACAGGGCGAATGACGCGCCCAGCAGGATGCCGAGGTAGATACGACCGGCCCGTCTGGCCTGATCGGTCTGGCTGTGGGTGACCAGCGGCCAGGTCGACAGGCTCAATACCTCGTAAAACAGAAACAGGGTAAACAGGTTGTCACTGAAGGCGATGCCCATGGTCGCGGCAATGGCAATGGCAAAACAGGCATAAAAACGCGTCTGATTGGATTCGCCGTTACTGCGCATGTAACCGATGGCGTATATCGAGGTCAGGATCCAGAGAAAGCTTGCAATCAGCGCGAATAAAATACCCGCCGCCTCCGTTGCCAGGGCGATCTGTATACCCGGAAGGGGTTCGAACAATGCCAGGGTGATCTGCCTGTCCGCGGCAGATGAGAGATAAATCATGAATACATTGATAAACAGCAGAACCGCACCCGACAAGGTCACGGACTCGCGCAGATTCGGACGGCGGCCGGCAAGCACGATCAGTACTGCCGCAGATGCCGGGATCAACAGGCTGGCCAGTAATAATCCCTGCACATTCATGGCAATACCGTCACCAGTTGTTGTGCGGCAACGGCGACGCTGCCCAGGGTCAGGTCGGTGTCGATGCCGAACCAGATATTGGCGGCTATCAGTAACCACAACGGGACTAACATGAACACGGGCGCCTCGCCCAGCGTTTCGGTCATGCCTTCAGGCGCGCGCCTGAAGTAGAAGACCTCGACGATCTTCCAGAAATATATGACACCCAGCAGTGAACCGGCGATGATAACGCCGAGTACCAGCCAGTGCCCGATTTCGAACGCTGCCTGCAACAGGTACCACTTGCTGATGAAACCGACCGTGCCGGGCACGCCAATCAGGCTGAAACCGCCAAGAACGAAAGCACCCCGGGTCCAGGGCATGCATATGCTGCTGCTTTTCAATCGCTCCAGGCTGTCGGTGCCGAGCTTGTGCACCAGGCAGCCGGCAGCCATGAACAGCGCAGACTTGATAATGGCGTGATTGAAAATATGCAGCATGGATGCGGTCAGACCGGTCTGCGTCAACAGGGAGATGCCCAGCATCATGTATCCGATCTGCGCGATACTGGAATAGGCCAGTATCAACTTGATGGACCTGCTGATAATGGCCATCCATGAGCCGTACAGTACGGCCAGCATCGATAACAGCATCAACACCTTGTCGAGAGGCAGGATTTCCTGGATATGCACCGGTCCGAAGATGTCGAACAGGTACCTGATCGATACATAAATAAACACCTTGGTCGTGGTGCCTGCCAGGAACACGCTGACCGTCGAAGGCGCGGAGCTGTAGGCACTGGGCAACCACACATGCAGCGGAAACAGGGCCAGTTTGAGGCACAGTCCAATCATCAGAAAACAGATGGCCGTCGCGACCGTTTTGTCATTGTCGACCATGTCCAGCCTGCTGCTGATGTCCTGCAGATTCAGTGTGCCGGTCACGGCATACAGCAAACCGACGCCAATCAGGATAAAGGTCGCCCCCACCGTACCGAGGATCAGGTAACGGAACGCGGCATACAGGGCCAGGCGATGTTGCCCGAGGCTGATAAGTGCATAACCGGACAGCGAGGAGATCTCGATAAACACGAACAGGTTAAAGGCATCGCCGGTCAGGATTACCCCGATCAGACCGGTAATATTCAGTAACAGGGCGCAATAGAACAGGTAACTGCGATCCGAGGCAATGTCCCGGTCAACGCTGCGTCTGGCGAACAGTATAGTGGCCGCCGAGATTGTCGCGATCACGACCAGGACGAAAGCATTCAGGGAGTCGACATATAACTCGATCCCCCAGGGTACCGCCCAGTTTCCAATCGCGTATCTTTGCACGCCCTCCGCCAGGATCACATCCAGCAGGCTCCAAGCACCGGCAAAGACACCGGCTATCGCCAGTACCGACAGTGTCCATGCCAGACGATCATTATGCACCAGCACGCAGAGCGGTGCCGCGAGCAAGGGCAGCAGCAATACGATGACCGGCAGGTGTTCAGATATCATTCCTGTTCATCCAGATGCTTCCTGATCTCATCTTCCTCGATACTGCCGTATGACTTGTAGATGCGTATGACAATGGCCAGGCCAACTGCCGTGGTCGAGATACCAACCACGATCGCCGTCAGGATCAGGACATGCGGCAAGGGGCTGGAGTAACGGCTGAAACCTTCCGCGGCGATGGGCGCGGTGGCGTCGTGGACAAAACCCATGGAGATGAACAGTATAAAAACGGAGACCTGAAAGACATTCAATCCAATCAGTTTTTTAATCAGGTTGCGATTACTGATGGTGATGTAAAAGCCGATCATCATCAGGACAATGACGATGAAATAGTTGAACAGTCCCGAGATTTCTTGCATTGGTATTCTTGTGGCCAAAAACAGAACAAACCCCGCTCTGGCGGGGGTGGCCCGATTATACCGGATCAGCGCGGGAAACGGTTAGCGCCGTGGCCGGTTTTGCGGGGACCGGCACAGGCGCGGGGCTAGCTCAGCCAGTGAACATATGGCCGTTGACCAGGAAATGCACCCAGATACTGGCAAAATAGCCGATCATGATCGCCCAACTCCACTTGAGATGGGAAAAGAAGGTGTATATGCCGCGAGCCTGCCCCATGACGGCGACCCCGGCGGCCGAGCCAACGGACAACATGGATCCGCCGACGCCGGCAGTCAGGGTCACCAGCAGCCATTGCCCGGTGTCCATATCCGGCAGCATGGTCAGTACGGCGAACATCACCGGGATATTGTCGATGAGCGCGGACAGGAATCCGACCAGGATATTGGCCCCGGTCGCACCCAGGTCGACATACATCATCTGCGAAACCAGGCCCAGATAGCCCAG
>JBFGPT010000284.1:0-2939 GCA_041564575.1 Gammaproteobacteria bacterium
GGCCTTGAAAAAAGGGGCGTCGCCGAAGCCGCTGGCGTTTGCCAGAGTGACCTCGTGGACCCGGACACCGGCCCAGGGATAGAGGCTGAGCTCCAGGTCGCCGGCGATGGTCAGCTGCCGGCCGGTCTCTTCCTTCACCTTGAGTACCAGGTCGTCCTTGAACTTGTCGGAATTCAGATAATGCACGGCGCCGTAAAGACCAATGACGACCACCGCGACGACGATGGCCAGCAGGATGAATATCCAGCGGATTACTCTTTGCATAGCTTGTTATCCTCTATCCATTGTTGCAATTGACTGACGTGGTGCCGGGCGGCCTGCACGGCCTCCAGCACACGGCGCGGCGCGGTGCCGCCAATATGATCGCGCGCGGCCACGGACCCCTGCAGCGAGAGCACATCGAAGACATCCTCTTCTATGACTTCAGAAAACCGTTTTAAATCCTTGAGCGGCAGTTCGGCCAGGTCCACGCCCTGGTCGATGGCGTGGCGTACGGCCTGGCCCACCACGGCATGGGCATCGCGAAACGGGATGCCGCGCACCACGAGGTAATCGGCCAGATCGGTGGCCGTGCTGTAGCCGGCGCTGGCCGCCGCCTGCATCCTGGCATGATTGACGCGGATGCCAGGCACCAGGCCGGTATAGGCCGTGAGACAGGCCCGCACCGTATCGACGGCGTCGAACAGGCTTTCCTTATCTTCCTGATTATCCCGATTATAGGCCAGCGCCTGCCCTTTCATCAGGGTCAGCAGGGCCTGCAGGTCACCGTAGACGCGCGCCGACTTGCCGCGGCACAGCTCGGGAATATCCGGATTCTTCTTCTGCGGCATGATCGATGAACCGGTGCACCAGGCATCGTCCAGGTCAATGAAACCGAACGGCTGCGACATCCACAGGATCAGCTCCTCGGAAAAACGCGACAGGTGCATCATGATCAGCGCGGCGCAGGCGGTGAATTCGATGGCAAAATCACGGTCGCTGACCGCATCCAGGGAATTGTGCGAAACCCGCTCGAAACCCAGTTGTACGGCGCTGAATTCGCGGTCGATCGGATAGCTGGTACCGGCCAGGGCCGCCGCGCCCAGCGGCAGGACATTGGTGCGCACGTAGCAATCCCGCAGGCGGCTGCCGTCACGCGCGAGCATTTCATACCAGGCCATGAGGTGGTGGCCGAAGGTCACGGGCTGGGCGGTTTGCAGGTGGGTCAGTCCCGGCATGAGGCTGGCGGATTCCCGCTCGGCGGCGTCCAGCAGCGCGGCCATGAGATCGGCCAGCAGCATCGCAATCCCGGTGATCTGATCGCGCAGGTACAGGCGCAAATCGGTGGCGATCTGATCGTTGCGCGAACGCCCGGTGTGTAACTTTTTGCCGACCTCGCCAATCCGTTCGACCAGCGCGGTCTCGATGTTCATATGCACGTCTTCCAGCGCCGTGCGCCACTCGAAACGGCCGCCCTCGATGTCCTCGCCGATGGCCCGCAGCCCCGCCTGAATGGCGTCGCACTCTTCCCGGGTCAGCACGCCGGCCTTGGCCAGCATACCGACGTGCGCCAGCGAGCCCATGATGTCATAGCGCCACAGGCGTTGATCGAAGGACACCGATTCCGTGAATGTCTCCACAAATTGATCCGTGGATTGCGCGAATCTGCCGCCCCAGGGTTTTGCATTCTCTTGTTTTTGTGCCATCTTACGCTAGCGAGGTTAAACCCGTGTCAGACATGCCATTATATCGCAAGGACCGGTAATCCTTTTCTTTTTCTTCCCGATCATGGCTGAACAACAGGCAAATAAAACATCTTTTCTGCCGGACTTCTGCAATGTCCGCATGGTGTTCGTCATCATCCTGCTGGCCGAACTGCTGGCCATTATACTGGCCCTGGCGCAACCGGCCTATGTACAGGACCGGCTGTTTTCGCTGGCCCTGTATTCCGTGTTTATTCAATGCATCTCCATCACCTGCGCCGCGGCACTGTGTTTCAGCCGCGTCTGGCTGAACAGCCTCTCCGATCAATGGGCCGCCACACTCGCTTTTCTGCTGATCCTGCTGATCAGCCTTGTCTTCGTCGAGATCAGCTGGTGGATGTTTTCCCGCTGGGCCGTGGTGGACCCCAGCCATGGGGCGCACTGGGGGTTCGTGCTGCGCAGTATGGGCATCACGGGCATCAGCGCGGCGCTGGTACTGCGCTATTTCTACGTCCAGCACCAGTGGCGGCGTAACGTGCAACTGGAGTCCAGCTCGCGCCTGGACGCCTTGCAGGCGCGGATCCGCCCGCATTTTCTCTTCAATTGCATGAATACCATCGCCAGCCTGACGCGCCGCGATGCGGTGAAGGCGGAACAGGCGGTCGAGGATCTCGCGGACCTGTTTCGCGCCAGCCTGCAGGACAGCCTGAAACTGACGACCCTGGCGGACGAGCTGGCGCTGTGCCGCCGCTACGTCAACATCGAATCCCTGCGCCTCGGCGATCGCCTCAGGGTGCAGTGGCAAACTGAGGACCTGCCGCCGGAGGCGCGTATACCGGGCCTGAGCCTGCAACCGCTGCTGGAAAACGCCATTTACCACGGCATCCAGCCGCTGCCGGAGGGCGGCACCATCGAGCTGCAGCTGCGCTATGATGACGACTATGTGGTGGTGCGGATTGTCAACCCGGTCCCTTCGACGGGGAACGAGACGGAAAGCCAGGGTAACCGCATGGCCCTGCAGAATATCCGCAGCCGCCTTGCAGTGCTGTACGGCAGCAGAGCAAGCCTCGATACCAGCGACGACGGCGGCACTTTCGTCACGCAGCTGCGCTTTCCCAAAGCGGCGCAACCGGTTTAGCGGGGCGTAGCCGTGCGAATCCTGCTGGTCGACGACGAAACGCTTGCGCGGGACCGGCTGCGGCGCATGTTGGAAGCCGACGAGAACCACGAAGTGATCGGCGAGGCGGCCAACGGCAC